>JAUIHJ010000059.1 GCA_030432015.1 bacterium | reverse complement strand
AGACCGCCGGGCCGGCCGTGCTCCTGGCGACCCTGGGCTTCCTCGTCGCGTTTTATTTCGTCGAACCGCCTCCACCTCGCGAGCTGGTGATCGCGGCCGGGCAACCTGATGGAAACTACTTCCGGACGGCCGAACGGTATGCGCGGTTGTTTCAAAAGCACGGCATTACTCTGACCGTCCGCGAGACGGCAGGATCGGTCGAGAACTACGAACTGCTATTGAATGACGATTCGGTCGATCTCGCGATCGTTCAAGGGGGTGCCGCGCCGCAGGATCCTGGCATCAAGCAACTCGAGTCAATCGCCACGCTCTACCTCGAACCGGTGTGGGTGTTCGTGCCGCGCGGCCGCCCGATCCGGCGACTGACCGATTTGCGCGGCCTGCGAATCGCGGTGGGAAAGCCACGGAGCGGCACGCGGATGTTGGCCGAGGCCCTGCTGGATGCCAACGGGGTACGAGAGGGTGAAGCGGAGACCGCGTTTGTGAGTGAAGACGCACAAAGATCCATCGACTTGCTGCATGCAGGCGAAGTGGATGCGCTGTTCCTGGTTCTCTCTGCCGATTCGCCGATGGTTCGCACCCTGCTGGCCGACGAGCGGGTCGAGGTCCTCAACTTCGACCGCAGCCAGGCGTATTCCCGGCGGTTTCCATATCTGGAAAGCGTCGTCTTAGCTCAGGGCGTGGTTGATCTGGCGAAAGACCTGCCGGCAACCGATGTGAATCTGATTGCGCCGGCCGCGAATCTGGTGGCCACGCATGAATTGCACGATGCCCTGATCCCGCTGCTGATTGCCGCCGCGACCGAATCCCATGAATCCGGCAGCTTGGTGACGGCGGCCGGCGATCAGCCGTCGCTGGACGGGGCCGAATTCCCTCCCAACCCGGTCGCCCGGCAACAGCTCAAGTACGGCCCGTCGTTTTTCCAGAAATACCTCGGCTTCTGGGTCGCATCCCTGATCGATCGTGCCAAGATTCTCGTGCTGCCGCTACTGATCCTGTTGGTTCCGTTGATCAAGATGGCTCCGTCCGTCTATCGCTGGCGAATCCGGTCGCGCATTTATCGCTGGTACGCGTTGCTTCGTGGAATCGATCAAGCGCTACGGGACGGTCGCGACGACGCACAGGAACTTCGTGCCACGCTGGTCGACATCGCGCATGAGCTCGAAGATGTCACCGTTCCCCTGTCATACATGGAGGAGTTTTATAATTTACGTCTGCACATCGATCTGGTCATGCGACAGTTGGACGAGCGATTAACGGAACCGGGGGACTAATTGACCGAGTGCAATTCGGCGACCATCCGGGACCAACTCGTTCTTCGCCGCCCATTAGATTCAACTGCGGAAAAACCGCCTGTCGGCGAAAAAAGTGCCTGTGCCGCAGACGGGATGTGCGCTGCTGAATCGCGCTCGGCTATTTAGTCGATCACGAATTCAAGGTCCCCTTGGTGCTGGGAATCCCCGTCATCCGGTCGTCCGTCTCGATCGCCATCCGTAAGGCCCGGGCGGTGCTCTTGAAGATCGCCTCGCTGATGTGATGGCTGTTGCGACCGTGGTGCAGCACGACGTGCAAATTGCACAGCGCGTTGGCCGCGGTGGCCTGCCAGAAATCCTCCACCAGTTCGCTATCGAAGTCGCCGATCTTGGGCGCAGGAAACGCCGCATCGAACACCAGGAAGTAGCGTCCGCTCAGATCGAGTGCCGTGGTAACCAAAGTCTCTTCCATCGGGAGCGTAAAATGGCCGTACCGGCGGATGCCCGCTTTATCACCCACCGCTTGCTTGATGGCCTGACCCAGGCAGATCCCGACATCCTCGACGGTGTGATGCTGATCGACGTGCAGGTCGCCCCGGGCTTCGACCGTCAGGTCGATCGCGGCGTGGCGGGTCAATAATTCCAGCATATGATCGAAGAAACCAACCCCTGTCTGGATCCGCGCCTGACCGGCCCCATCCAGATTCAGTTCGAGTGCGATCTCGGTTTCAGCAGTCTGGCGTTTGATGCAAGCGGTCCGGGCCATCGCGGCACTCCAAGATGAATAGGCCGCGGTCTCCGCGGCAAGAGAGGTGGTTAACGACTTCGTTACATTGCCGAGGCGAGGCGACTCAGGCAGGCGTCCACTTGATCGTCGGTCCCCACACTGATTCGTAAACCCTCGCCCCAGCCCTGATAGTTCATGTATCGGATCAGAATGCGGTCGCGTTTGAGGGCTTCATAAAGAGGCTGGACCGGTTGTGCGGCGTGCGTGCACCAGACGAAGTTGGCTTGCGACGGTACCACGGAAAATCCGAGTTTCTCCAGCGCCGTGGCCAGGCGGACGCGCGTGGCAATGACCTTGGTGCGATTCTCCCGCACCCAGGCTTGATCGTCGATGGCAGCGGTCGCACCGGCAATCGAAAGGGTATCGCAGTTGTAGGAATCCTTGACTTTCAGAAGCTGTTGGATCAACTCGGGTTGTGCTACCAGGAAACCAAACCGCAAGCCGGCCAGGGCGTACGATTTACTCAGCGTCCGGGAGACCATCACGTGGGGATTCTGCCGGACAAGTTCCAGGCAAGTCTGCTCGGCAAAGTCGACATAGGCCTCGTCAATCAGCAGCGGACAGGGCAATCGGTCGGCGATTTCTTGAACCTCTTGGGGCGACAGCACGGTCCCAGAAGGACTGTTGGGATTGGGGAGGTACGCCAGGCGCAAGCGATCGACGTTTGCGGAAAAGGCCGCGCTCAGCTTCCAATTTTCGTCGAAGCGCACCTCCTCGAACCGGGCCGACTGAATCTCGGCCAGCGTACGATAGAGAATGTAGCTGGGAAATGGCAAGCGAAGCAGATCATTTTCGCCGACAAACGTCCGCGTCAGAATCGTGAGAATGTCGTCGCTGCCGTTTCCGCAGAGAATCCAATCGGGGTCGACCCCCAGCACCTCGCCAGCGCGAACGCGGAACGAGGTCGCCATCGCATCGGGGTATTTTTCCAATCCCTGGTCCAAGGCCGCGCGAATTGCCACCGCGACCGCCGGCGACGCCGGGTAAGGATTCTCGTTGGTGTTCAGCTTAATGAACTTGCCCGCCTGCGGTTGCTCACCCGACTGATAGCCCGACATGGCGACAATGTTTGGTCTTGCAAGGGACATCGGTGCAGTGCTTTATTTGGGGGGTGCGAAACGCGTACGGTGCGCGACAGGGACACGTCACAGAACATGTTGGGCCAGCGGTCTATTCCAGCCGAATATCCACGCTTCCCCGATGCGCTGAAAGCCCTTCCTTGTCGGCCATCATCTGCACATCGGCGGCGACTTCCCGCAGCGCTGCGGGACTGTATTCGATCACACTACCGCTCCGCAGGAAGTCGTTGGCGGTCAGGCCGGCAGCCCATCGCGCCGTGCCGCCGGTGGGCAGCACGTGGGACGGTCCAGCCACATAGTCACCCAACGCAACTGGCGTATGGTTGCCTAGGAACGTGGCGCCGGCGTTACGAATCTTGGCCACCAACTGCCGGGCATGATCGGTTGCAATGTGAAGGTGTTCGGGAGCGATCAAGTCCGTGATCTCGCAGGCTTCCTGTTGATCGCGCACCAAGATGAGCGCGCCAAAATCTTGGAGGCTCTGCACGGTCAGCGCGCTGCGCGAGAGGGTCGCGACCTGCCGGTTTAGCTCGGCCAGCGTGGCATCCAGAACCTGCTCGCTCCAGGTCACCAGGATGCTGGCACCGGGCGCGTGCTCCGCCTGGGCCAGCAGATCGGCGGCGGTGAAATCGGGTCGCGTCGTGTCGTCAGCGATGACCACAACTTCGCTCGGCCCGGCAATCGAATCGATATCGACTTCGCCGTACACGTGTCTCTTGGCCAGGGCCACGAACAGGTTGCCGGGACCGACAATCTTATCGACCGGGGCGATCCCGTCGACTCCGTAAGCGAGGGAAGCGATGGCTTGGGCGCCGCCGACGCGATACACCTCGTCGACCCCGACCTCGTGACATGTCGCCAGGACATCGGTGTTGTTTGCCCCGAACGGCGTCGGGGGTGCGACGACAGCGATCTCGCGAACTCCCGCTGCCTTGGCCGGCACGGCGGTCATTAGCACCGTCGAAGGGTAGGCTGCGGCGCCGCCCGGCACGCAGATACCGATACGGCGGAGCGGCACGTAACGCTGGGTGAGCGTCACGCCGGCGGGCCGGGTCACAACGTGATCTTGATGGAGAATGGCCGTTTGAAACTCCAGGATATTGTCGCGAATCCGGCGGACCGTGGCCAGAAACTGCGGGTCCGCCGCGGCGTGTGCATCGGCCATTTCTTGCTGCGAAACCCGCAACGTTGGGGCCGTCACGTCGGCGCCGTCGAGTTGCTGCGTATAACGCAGCACCGCGTCGAGTCCTTCGTTTTGAACGTCCGCACAGATCCGGCTGACAACCTGTTGCGGGGAGAGCGGGGCGCCAAATACGTCGAGCGTCAACTGCCGACCTCGCTCGCTGACGACATCACCGCGAGGGCTTAGCTTGGCGCGAAGGGCAGCCAGAGCGGCACCCAGATCGTCCTGCCGCGTGTCAATCCGGGTAATATTCAGTTCGGAAATCAGAGGTGTCCTTCTATTAATTCGAGTCAAATTCTTACTGGAGCGGGGGTCCCAGCGGGCGCCTACCGCTCGCCGAGGAGGCCGAAATAAAAGGGACGCCTCAGCGCTCATTTTGTTCACCGCAACCGCTTCGCGAAAGCCCATTTCGAGAGAATGAGCATTCTTCGCCTTCCAGATCCCAGCCCCCCGGGCGTCTGCTGGAGGCGTGCTAAACCATGGCGCAGACGGCAATTGTCGTACAGACGGACCAGTTACGGCAAGCCTAGCGTAATTGCTTGCGATTCGCGCACCCCTGAATTACGATAAACGCTTGCGGTCAAATCCATTGAGACGCATAAAACGTTTTTATTCGCCCAGCAAGGAGCCCGTTCGGATGGCCAGGAAAATTGTGATGGGACTGGCGGCCGTTGTGATCGCCGCGTCGACAACCAGTCATGCTCATGCCCAAGATTCGCTCTTGGCAGAACTCTATGGACAGGGCGTTCACGCATATTTCGCCGGCAATTATCGCCAGGCGCATGAATTACTGACGACCGCCATCGACGCCGGCAGCATGGATCCCCGCGCGTATTATTTTCGCGGACTCGTCTACAACAAGCTCGGCCGGCCCGACGAAGCGGTCCAGGATCAAAAGAAGGGCGCGGACTTAGAAGCGTCGGCCACCAGTCGTATCTATCCCGTCGGCGAGTCATTACAGCGTGTCCAGGGCAAGGACCGACTGGAACTCGAACAGTATCGGCAGGTGGCTCGCTTAGCGATCCGGATGCGAAATATCAAAGCGACTGCAGCCCGTTATGAGTCGATTCAGCGCGGTGAAGCTGACGTTCTTCGCGATCCCAATCGCAAGCCACCCGCCAACGCCGCAGAGATCGTGGGGACACCGCCGTCCGACCCATCGGATCCGTTTGGCGCTGGGGCCACAGAGGAAAAACCCCAGGTCGCGGCCGAGAAGCCAATGAATGACGCAGCGGATATTTTTGGTGTCGACCCGGCCGCCACACCCGCGACTCCGGCACCGGCAACGACCACCCCCATGCCAGCCGAGCCCGATCCGTTTGGTTTGGGCAATCCGACTCCAGCCCCGGCTCCGGCACCAGCCCCGGCTGGCGACGCCGAGACAGATCCCTTCGCGGATGATCCGTTTGGAACCTGATCAAGCCAACCGTGACAAGTGAATCGACGCCACACCGCCATTCCATTGGAATGGCGGTGTTTGTTTTGTCAGGCCGAGCTTTTTTTGTCATGATGGGTTCAACCATGGCGGTAAGCGGTGCATGCCGGGTCCTGGCGTTGCCCGCATCCGAACGAAACCGCCAGGCCAAACCTTGATCGTTTCGCATGATGACCACCGATTGCAATCCGACATACCGTGCAACACCACAAAAAGGGAATGAGAATGCCACGTGCGCGCTCCATGATTTACACGTTGCTGACACTCGCGATGCTGGCCACAACATGCCTCGCCAAGGATCAACGACCGAACATCCTGTTCATCTTCTCGGATGACCACGCGTATCAGGCGATCGGTTGCTATGGGAGCCGCGTTAACAAGACGCCTAATCTGGACCGCATCGCCAATGAAGGGATGCGGTTTGATCGGTGCTTCGTGACGAATTCGATCTGCGGCCCTTCGCGCGCCGTAATCTTGACGGGCAAGTACAGCCACCTCAACGGCTTCGTACGCAACGGCAACACCTTCAACGGTAAACAACAAAACGTCGCCAAGTTATTGGGCCAAGCGGGCTATCAAACTGCCTTGGTCGGCAAATGGCATCTCAAGAGTGAACCGACCGGCTTCGACTATTACCACCGCTTGATCGGCCAAGGCCCCTACTACAACCCGACGATGCGGACCAACGCCGGCGATGTTGGGACCCAAGGGCATCGCGACGTAAAACACACCGGCTATACGACGGAGATCATTACCGACCTGGCGTTGGACTGGCTCAAGGAGGATCGCGACCAGGAGAGGCCCTTCTTGCTGATGTACCAACATAAAGCGCCGCATCGCAATTGGCAGCCGGGCCCCAAGCAGTTGACCAATTATGACGACGTGACAATTCCGGAACCCGAGACACTCTACGACGACTACAGCGGAAGAACCTCCGCGGCCAGAAATCAAGCGATGACAGTCGCTCGGCACATGAACCCCAACGACTTGAAATTGGTGCCGCAACGCGGCCTGACCGCCGAGCAAACCGCGGCCTGGGACAAAGCCTATGGCCCCAAGAACAAAGCGTTCGAAGCCGCCAAGCTGGAAGGCAAGGAACTGCTGCAATGGAAATATCAGCGGTATGCCAAAGACTACCTCCGCTGCATTGACTCGGTCGACGAGAACGTCGGCCGCGTGCTGGATTACCTCGATGCGTCAGGACTTGCCGACAACACCATTGTGATCTACTCGTCCGACCAAGGCTGGTACCTGGGCGAACATGGCTGGTACGACAAGCGATGGATGTACGAAGAATCATTTCGCACGCCGTTGATGGTTCGCTGGCCAGGCAAGGTCAAGCCGGGCAGCGTCTCCGACGCGATGGTGATGAACCTGGATTTCCCGGAGTTGTTTTTGGACGCCGCCGGCGCGAAAATCCCCGCCGACATGCAGGGGCGGAGCTTCGCACCAATTCTCAAGGGGCAGCAGCCGGACGATTGGCGCCAATCCGTCTACTACCATTACTACGAGTTTCCCGGCGCGCACTCGGTGGCCAAACACTATGGCGTTCGCACCAGGCAGCACAAGTTGATTCACTTTTATGAATTGGACGAATGGGAACTGTTTGACCTGGAGAAAGACCCTCACGAACTGAAGAGCGTCTATGACGATCCCACCTACGCCGATGTCCTGGTGAAGATGCATCAGGAACTCGACCGACTCCGCAACCAATACCAGGATGATGGTTCGGTGGTCGAATTCGACTCGGCCCAAGCCCGCGAGGTGAAATTGCAGCAGGTGCTAGGATTGGATTTTGCGGACGATCTGCCACGAAACGTGAAGACAATCAAGGGCCCCCGCGGCACCGCTGCCCAATTGACCGGAGGTGGGGCGATCGTGACTTTGCCCAGCACCGACCGTCTCAACCCGGCCTACAAACCCCTGGTGGTCGGGGCCTGGTGCCGCTTGGACGAAGCCGATGGCGTCGTGGTCGCGCAAGGCGGCGAGAGCCAGGGGTTTAGTCTGTTTGTGCAGCGCAACATTCCGGTTTTCGCAATTCGGTCGGAAGGGGTGCTGAAACAGGTTCGCGGGCCCCGCGTCACGCTCGGCGAATGGACACATATTGCCGCCGTCCTCGATGCCAACGGTCAGGCGCAGATTTACCTCAATGGCAAACCGGCTGGAAAACAACGCAAAGTCGGATTCGTCAGTGCTCGTCCAGCGGATGGCATGACGGTCGGTGAAGACGGCGGTTCCCTGGTTGGCCCCTACACGTCGACGCAACCCCTCACCGGACTGCTCGCCGACGTCCGCCTCTACTGGGGTCCCTTGCCGGCGGAAACGTTGGCCGCCTGGGCGGAATAGCCCCTGGCTGGGCGCGATGCGACACGTGGCGGCCACGTCCAACGGTCGCCGCGACGATCGTCATGGCAAGCAGTAGCGTTCCCCCGCGAGGTTGTGAACATGTTTCGGATTGCACTTGCCAATCTCCGTCATCCAAGCACTGCCGAGGAGTCGATCGCGCTGGCGGTAGACGCGATCGAAGAGGCTGCGTTACAGGATGTCGGCATCATCTGCTTCCCGGAATGTTTTTTTCCCGGCTATCAAGTCGAACGACGCGTACCGCCGATCGACGCCCAGCAGCTCGCGGATGCCTGGTCGGTGATTGCGGATGCAGCGGCCAAGGCCAACACGGCGGTCATTCTGGGAACCGAGCGTTTTGTCGACGGCGTGCTGGTTCTGACCGCCCTGGTGATCGATGACCGGGGATCGATCGTCGGCTTTCAGGACAAAGTGCAACTTGATCCCTCGGAAGAAGCGACGTATGCACCGGGCGCGGGCCGCCACGTCTTTCAAGCCGGCGAACTGACATTCGGTGTTGTGATTTGCCATGAAGGCTGGCGTTATCCGGAGACGGTCCGGTGGGCGGCACAACGCGGCGCACAGGTCGTCTTCCATCCTCACTTCGGCGTCGCGGAGGGCGATTCCTTTCGACCGATAACGTATGCGGACCCGCAAAACACATTTCACGAGAAAGCGGTCCTGTGTCGCGCGGCCGAAAATACTTGCTATTTTGCCACGGTGAATTGTGCAAGCGCCGGTTCACCGACCACTTCGGCCATCGCTGGCCCCGACGGAACCTTGGTCAGCTATCAACCGTACGGCGAGGCAGGACTGCTGATCGCCGACATCGACCTCACGAAAGCAA
Source organism: bacterium (assembly GCA_030432015.1). Classification (GTDB taxonomy): domain Bacteria; phylum Planctomycetota; class Planctomycetia; order Pirellulales; family Pirellulaceae; genus ARS98. The sequence goes on along the minus strand of JAUIHJ010000059.1, from coordinate 8,612 downwards.
CCGGCATGCTTGCGTCACGTTGCAAGAACGTCTCGTGATCGGGTCTGCCATGGTCTAAGATTGACGTTTCAACATTGCTCCACTTCGCCACAGGTATATCATGCCAACCCGCCTGCTACTGCTTGCCATTGCCCTGCTCTCCTCCGGTTCGACGTTGCTGGCGAATGACCAGCCCAACATCGTCTTTTTCTTCACCGACGATCAAACCACCAGCACGCTGGGTTGCTATGGAAACCCCATCGTTCAGACTCCTAACATCGATGACCTCGCACGTCGCGGCACGCGATTTGAGAACGCATTCGTTAGCCATTCGATCTGCTGGGTCAGTCGCACAACGATCTTGACAGGGCTGGTCGGACGCAGCTATGGCACGTCAAGCAATCCCGATCAAGCGCGGCCCGATGCGGTTGAGACGTTGTACTCGGATATCTTACGCGACCACGGCTACCGCACCGGCTATTTCGGCAAGTGGCACGCCAAGATGCCGCCGGGCTTCCGGCAGCAAGACCACTTTGATGCGTTCGAAGCAATCGGACGTAATCCCTATTACAAGCGGCAACCCGATGGCAGCCTGCGGCACGAGACGGAACTGATCGTCGACCGGGGCATCGAATTCCTGGAGCAACAACCCAGGGACAAGCCTTTCGCCCTGAACATGTGGTTCAATGCCTGCCATGCCGAGGACGGTGACCGGCGCCCCGGCATCGGTCATTTCCCCTGGCCTCGCGCGGTCGATGGTATGTACGACGACGTCGAAGTGTATCAGCCGCGCCTGAACGATCCGGCCATTTTCGACGCCCAACCCGACTTCTTGAAGACGACCATCAACCGCGAACGATATTTCTGGAGGTGGAACACCGGGCAAAAATATCAGACCAACATGCGGGCCTACTTCCGCATGGTCAGCGGGATCGACGGGGCGATTGGGAGATTCCTGGCAGCGTTGGAAGCGACCGGGCTCGCTGACAACACGATCATTGTCTACTCGGCCGACAACGGATATCACATGGGCAACCGGGGTCTGGCTGGGAAATGGTCTCATTACGAAGAATCTCTCCGAGTTCCCTTGATCGTGGTCGACCCGCGTCTGCCCGCGGCGGAACGCGGAAAGGTCACCACCGCCCAGGCACTCAATCTCGATCTGCCGGCGACGTTTCTCGATTGGGCTGGAATCGAACCGCCTCCACGTTACCAGGGGCGCAGCTTGAAGCCCGTGGTGGCCGGCCGGGAGCCGAGCGATTGGCGGACCGAAACGTTTCACGAACACTTCGCCGTCCGGAATCGAATCCCTGCCTTTGAGGGCCTGCGTAACGCACGTTTCAAATACGTTCGCTACTTCGATCATGGGAATCACGAGTTTCTTCACGACCTGCAGAACGACCCCGATGAACTCGTCAACCTGGCCGGCGATCCGCAGCATGCCGAAACGCTGCAGGCGATGCGACAGCGCACGTCGGAGCGGGTGGCGGCCTACGGTGGTCCGCTCGATCCGCTGCGAGGTAACTTCACAGCGTCCACCGTTCCGCATCCCGAAGCCTCGGCCGCAGTGAGCGTGAAGCCGGCAGCCGACGGTTTCGTGCGTCTGTTCAATGGCAAGAACCTCAACGGCTGGTCGGGTGATTCAACCTACTGGTCGGTCAAGGAGGGCGCGATCCGGGGCGTGACCGACGGCACGTTGAAGATGAACCGATTTCTCACCTGGAAAGGTTCGACAATCCGCAACTTTGACCTCCGCGTCAAGGTGCGTGTCAGCCCGGGAGGCAACAGCGGCATTCAATATCGGGGCACCTCGCGGCCCGACTTGGGGCTCGACGTCGTGACCGGCTATCAATGCGACGTCGTCGCCAACACGCCCCAATATAATGGCATGCTTTACGAAGAGCGGGGCCGGCGCATTTTGTCCCACACCGGCGAGAAGGTGATCATTGCCCCGGACGGTCAACCGTGGGTCGTTGGTCAACTGCCGCTGAAGGAGTTCGCCGCCGACCAGTGGCATGACTTCAGAGTCCTGGTGCAGGGCAACCACCATCAACATTGGATTGATGGGCACCCGACGGCCGATCTGATTGATCTCGACGAGAAAGGCCGCAGCCTCGAAGGCGTTCTCGCCGTGCAAGTCCACGTAGGACCGGCGATGACCATTGAGTACAAAGATTTCCGGATTAAGCATCTGGCCGATGACCTGCCGTTGCTCGATGCCGCCGATCATCCGATTCCCGCCACGGCCGTCGGCGTGCGGCCACAGGGCAAATTGCCTCGAGGATGGAAAGCGCCGGTCTACGGAGAGCAGTGATGTCATCAGGCTGCTGCGGTGGAACGGAGACGAGCAAGAACCGGCACACCGCACGGCGACGTGCTGACGGTCCACCTAGAGCCGAGTGAGAACCGAACATGACCAGTGGTAACCGTTCGAAGCACCCTGTCTGGGAAGTGTATGACCTGCTGCGAACATGCAAGTTGAGCGAGCGGTATTACCAAGAGAAGGCGGCCCGCACGCGAAGAATCGAATTCTATTGTGAAGTTGCCCTGGCGATCACGGCCTCGTCTTCGGCGATCGCGGCATTGCCGGTTTGGACAAGCCCCGGGGGGCACACGGTGTGGGGCGTCTTGACGACAATCACGGCTGTGATCGCTGTCGTCAAGCCGTTCCTGAAGCTCTCCGATCGCATGAAAGTGTACGAGAACCTCTGCGGCCAATACCGGCGACTCGTCGGCGACTTGATGCACCTCAAGCGGGACATTGCCACCCGCCAATGCTACGACGACGCAGCCAAAGCACGCTTCGAGCCGCTCTCGAAGGAAATCGCAGAGGCGAGTGATTCAGAGTATGTTGAGAGTCTCGACAAGAAACTGCGGAGCGAATTGCAGGAAGAAGTCAATCGGCTCTTCCCGGCACTCAGCTTCTACGTCCCGGACGATGACTGATTTTCTGAGGAGATCTAAACATGGCAGGCCCGATTGATCCGAATGACCCGCCGGGACCACAGAGCCCGATTGATCCCGATGGCCCGTGGCCGCGCCGCAGCCGCCATAGCGATTCGATTGGTGCGTGATGCATGTCCCGGAAAGACGTGTTCGTGGTTTTGGAACGCCGTGAATTCGCGCCATCCGCTCAGCCATCCTGGGCGACGCATGACAGGATCGATGAGGGTGCGCATCGATCGTCGGGACGCGACCGGCCCGGCGTTGCTGCCCGACGAACGCGTCGGGCACATCGCCATGGCACGGCCAGCGGACTAGAATAGGACAACCTTCACCCAATCTGGTGGGAAGATCAGGGGCGCCGGGGTGCCCCGAGACGTCCGTTGCCTGTGATGCCGACGTTGGCGCGTTGTTCGCCAGCATGACCGATCGCCGCGTGACCATGTCGGAAGAATTTGACCCGTATATGCAGTGGCTGGGCATTCTCGCGCATGAGCGTCCCATCGACCATTATCGCCTCTTGGATATTGCGCGCTTTTCGTCCGATCCTGCCGCGATCACGGCCGCCGCCGATCGACGCATGGCGCAGATTCGGTCTTACCAAACAGGCCCTCGCGGCCGTTTGACGCAGCCGCTGCTCAACGAGATTGCGGCAGCCAAGCTATGCCTGCTCAATCCCGCGGCAAAGTCAGCCTACGATGCCATGCTGGAAGGACTTGCTTCGGCCACCCAACCGCCCCCCATCGCGGCAGCACCGGCATATCACACGCCGCCCCCCCCCACACCACCGCCACCGCCGCCGCAGTCGCCGCCGAATGAAGTCAAGTCAACCAGCGCCCTGACCCGTACCCCCAGCCTCGCGAACTACCAGCCAGTCCAAACCAGTGCGCACGACCGTTCGTCCAGCACGTCCGGCGGGTCAATCGTGTTGGCCGTGGCCGTTCTGGTGATCGTGGGGATGGGGTCCTACGTAACGTGGCAGGTCATCGTCGCGGGCAGGCAACCACGAATTGGCAACGCGTCCGATGCCGCTATCGTCGTACAGCAAGACCAAACGGCCGGCGCGGGTAACGCGTTTTCCAGCGAACCGACGGTGGTCTTTCAGGAGTCCGATGGCAGCGTAAACTTCACCCCTTCGGTCGCGGTCCTGACGGGTCCAGCGTTGCGTCTCGAGACCGTCGGGATCACCGACACCGTAATCGGCTGGACGTCCCCGAACGACTCGGCCACCTGGAAGTGCAAGGTCGTCAAATTGCCGCCCAACGGTGTTTTTCGAGTTCTGGTAACATACCGCGCGTCGCTCGAAGCAGATGGTGGGAGCTTTCAACTGGCCATCGGTGGGCATGAGAAAACTGCCGAAATGCGTGGAACTGGCGAGTTCCTCACCGACGAATATTTCTTGGCCGTCACCCGGTCCGGCGTGCAGACCATGGAATTGAGATCGCCGGCACTGCCCGGCGGAACATTTGAAGTCAAGAGTGTCCGCCTGGTGATGCCGCCGGAAGCAAATTGACCGAGCGCGGTTCAGCGGCCTCATGCCGCATCGGCCCGCAAGTGAAGTCCCGAGTGAACCAGGTGACCATCGTCAGGGCCAGGCACCGGATCACAAAGGCTTGTCCGATCCAGACTCGACCGTAGTCGTCGTCGCCGGTGGCACGACGTATGAATCGATCACCTTCGAGGTCGTCGATGTCGGGCCCTCCGGCGATTCCGAGTGGAAGGTAAACCGAGCGCGAAACCAGCGGACTAGGCGGCGACGGTACCAATCACGACAGGATGGCACCAATAGCGACAGTCCGAACATGTCGGTCAGCATGCCAGGGGTCAACAGCAACGCGCCCGCCACAAAGATCATGGCGGCATCGATCAGCGAATCGGTCGGGATTTGCCCCTGAGAAATCGAATCATGAATACGTCGGTAGGCCCTGCTCCCTTGCGACCTTGCCAGGAGCGTGCCGATGATGCCCGTTACGATCACCAGAGATACGGCAAACCACCAGTGGGTCTTGTCCGCCACGACCATGAGCAAAACGAGCTCGACAAGCGGGACGACGATAAAAAGAAGCAGCAGCCGAGCGAGCACGTAACGCCCTTTCCCTGCAAGAAATGAAACGCGGTAGAGCTTTGAATCATACGCGCCAAGGCAACGCAGAGGAACCCGCATCGCAACGCAGGTTGAAGTTGCGACTCTGGGGTACCCCGACGCGTGAGTTTCAAGGTTGCGCCCGTGTAAGTGCCGCAGGCCTGTCAGTCTACAGCCTGGAGTGCAAACGCCAGGGAACCGGAGCAAGCGCCGCGAAGCCGCACTTGAACAACCAGATGACATATCCCTGAGGTTAGCGTCCCAGGTTCATGCCTGCTGCCGCTGCGCGGTTCATTGGCGCATCATTGCCGCAACTTCAAACATTCAAAATGGACGCGTCGGGTTTCAAAAAACCATTGGCTGTCAGAAGCGGCGCAACATCAAGGCATCCAGGCTTATGCTGCGGGTTGCCGCTGGCCTGGCCTGCCCGCATGTTCTGCATCAACAATGCGCTAGCGCGATTCGAGTTCTGAGGCCCGAGCTGCCATGCGGCTCGCCTGCTCCGGCTCTTTTAGCTCTTTGTACATCGTCGCCAGATTGCCAAAGGGGACTGCCAGGGCCGACTCTTGCAGCTGTCCGTCGCGGTGGGCAACGACCATCATTTCCAGGCCGCGCTGCGTCAGATTCACGGCTTCATCCTGGGCGTCGGCTTGCCAATAGGAAACCCCCATGCTGACGAATCGCTCGCCGTGGAGTCCTCGCTCCGCATGGTTCCTGGTGGGCAGTTCCACGGAAAAATAGGGCAATGATTTTTCGTAATATCGAACGGCGCGCTGATGGTTCTGATGGGCGACCGATTCGGCGAGCCCTGCGAAGAAGTAGATCTTACCAACCAGATAATTGGAATGCGGTGTACGCTCGCGCTGCCCATCCAACTCTTCGATTAGGCGATCGGCATGTTGGACGAATTCCAAGACTTGTTCATGGTCCCCACGTGCCCGAGAAATCTCGATGGCTTCGTAAAGGGTTTCCACGGCAATCCAGCGGAGCTGACCAAGGAACCCGTCGTCAGGCGATTTTCTCGCGGCCTGCTCCAGTTCGTCCAACAATTGGTTAACGGCCTTCTTCGCGTCCGAATTGGCTTTCAGGCCAGCATAGGCCTGCAGTGTTCTGTGAATAATCTGCAATCGAAGGGCAGATTCCCCTTCATCGTACTCGAGCATTCCGTAAGCGATTTCCGATGCGCCCTTCAGCCATTTTAGCATCGTGTTCTGCTTGTCCTGCCAATGGCCGCGCGCGATATCGTTGGCAACGCCGAAATATGCGTCAACCAGGACTCGTTTGGCGTAACGCCGGACCTCGGTGCGATCCGTGGTCGCCAACTGCACGCCCATCTGCAACGCCTGCTGGTGGACCTCCAGCGCTTCGTTGTATTCGTGGTCTGGTCCATTGGCCATAAAGTCCGCCAACTGGCAGTAGGCCCGAGCCTTATATTCCGGTGGCACGTCATCATCGGCGATCACGGTCTCCGCGTCGGCAATCGCGGAGTCATGGTCATCGAGTTCAAAATGGATTGCGGCGCGGGTTGTTAACAAGCGAGAGTCCTCGGGCGCCAAATCGATCGCCTTTTCGACAGCCGAGAGTGCTCGACGGTAGCTGCCCTTACCTTCCAGCATCCGCGCCTTCAGCCAGTGGAGTTCCGCAGTATTGGGTGCGTATCGCTGGGCGTGCGTCAAGTCTGCCAGGTTTCTTTCGTAGCGATGCTGCGTGTCCTGTCGAACGCGCATCAGGAACGGCTCGGCGGAAATCTGTTCCAGGATCAATTGACCCACCATGCGTTCGGTGGCGTCGGGGTCGAAGCTGAACACGACACCACGCTCTGGGTAGACCTGACCCAAGGCCGTGCCGGATTCGCTGCGGATCACGACGGCCTCGAACGAATCCAGCTTGAGTTCCTTGGCGATATCCTTCGGCGGCGCTGTCTTGTCGAGGTAGATGATGATCGACGTGATGGCGTCGTCAGCGATCATGGCTTCCACTTTGGGAAACGGTCCAACCTGAAAGGTGAAGACTTCTTCGGCGTCGCGCGTCTCACGGCTATTCGGTTCGCCCAGCTTTTCCAGCAGTTGTGCGGTTGTCGTTTCGCCGGGCGTCAACCCTTGAAAGCTCGAAGCGCGAATGGCAACTTTCTTTTCGGTCGATTTCTCCGCAGAAGCGAGCGAAACGCTGGAGGCTCGACCCGGGTCGTCAGCGCCGAGCCTGCGAATGGCCGGCTCGTCCGCGGAGCGTTCCTGCAATACGGCCGGCGGTGTCGTCTGCCATGCCAACAGATCATTCGGAACGAGCGTGTTAAGAATCACGATGCTCGACGAGACGATCACAACGATTTCTCGAAGATTTAGGGCGACTCGCATGTCTCTTCCTCTCGCACCTGGGTGCCGAAAACCTTGAATCTGCGCAACGAACTGAGTCACTTCCGGGAAAAGCGGCGGCACTTCCGGGAAAAGCGGCGGGTAGTGTAGCAACCTAAGCGCACGCGTCCAGACGAATTGCGACCAAAAATGAACGCCGCCGATGGCCTTGCTGGTAGGCCTCCAAATTACCGCGTGCGGTTGGCAGCGTGGCCTGCAGCGTCATCACTCGTGGTAGCCCAGGACGACCAGCAAGCAGGGGCCGCCAGCGATGACATTCATCCCAAGATCACGTGCTGTTTGCACCGCCGCAGCGCTCTCGGCCCCAGGCTGCATCCACAGATGTCGAATCCCCAGCTTGCCGGCGGCTTCGACCACCGCTTCGGTGACGCGGGGCGGCGTAATCACCGAAATGCCGTGGACCGCCTCGGGCAACGCCGCGAGATCGGCGTACGCGGTTAGCCCTTCAATCTCCACGGCATGCGGGTTAACGGCATATACCGGACGGTCGTGCTGCTGGTAACAGCGAAGCACTTTGTTGCCATATTTCGATCGATCCCGCGATGCCCCCACCACCGCATGAGGGCGACCAGCGAGAAAGGCGTCGGTGCTTCCCTGGCGATTCATACAACAGACTTCCCATTTGGCGTGAGTTCCCACCCATGGTTTAAGCGAATTTGCTCGACCGATCAAGAACAACGCAATCGCCAGCAGACCGCGTCCGGCGTTCGCGAAGCCCGACGCTAGCCGCTAGAATCGCGGCATCGACGTGACCCGTCCGATGAGCCGCCGTGCGACGCGACGGCGGAATTCGGACTCGGCCGTTCGTTTTTTGAATTCAACCGGAGGAAGCAAGATGTTGCGACGGCTAGGCCTTTTGATCGTGATGCTTCTGGGAGGAGCCACAGCGCATGCCGCGCCGATGAATGTTGTCTTTTTTCTCGTCGACGACCTCGGCCAAAAGGACATCGGAATTGAGGGCAGCACATTCTACGAAACGCCCAACATTGACAAGCTTGCGTTGGGCGGTATGCGTTTTACCCATGGTTATGCGACGTGTGAGGTCTGCAGCCCGTCACGCGCAAGCATTATGCTGGGCAAGTCCCCTCCGCGAATCGGGATCACCGACTGGATCGGGGCGGCAACGGGCCGTCGCTGGAATCGAAATGATCGCGTTCTGCCTGCGCCAAATCGGAACGCGCTGCCCCACGAGGACGTCACGCTGGCCGAAGCGTTGCAGGCAGCGGGGTACAAGA
>JAUIHJ010000815.1 GCA_030432015.1 bacterium | reverse complement strand
CTGCTGAATCGCGCTCGGCCATTTAGCACGTCGCTGCGAGCGGGGCATTTTTCTCGCAGGTGAACGCCCGGCGAACTACGATAGCTTGGCTGCCTTGAAATAGGCGTATTCCCTTGCATGCGGCGGTTACCTTGCGATGCATGGCAGTCGCCGGAAAGAACTATGCAGACGACCCGCACTGGGCTTGACCATGAATCGCTTCGACAACACTCCCACCAGGCTGCATCTGATCACTCATCGTGAGCGTCTGGGGAAGAAGCATGGTACGGGGGGCTGGGAGAAAATTTCGACTTGGATCGACAACTATGTCGACACGCTGGCATCGATCGGGATCGACACCGAGGTAACCTATCTCGACGAAACGTTGTCCAACGTCGCTGCTGCTCAAGAGGATGAACCCAAGGCGATCAAGGCACATATTCACCGGCTCTACGATCGTTTTCAAAGCGATCGACAAAGCCTCTTGATCCTGGGCGGACATGACATCGTGCCGCTCTACCCGTTGCTCGACAAGACCGATGATTGGCCGCTCGACAAGTTCGCACTGTCTGATTCATTCTATGTCGACTTTCTGGAAGACGAGGCGCAGCACACTCCGCAAGCGTCCATCGGCCGTTTCCCGGATGGCGGCGCCGATCAAGGCCGCCTTCTGGCCGGTCAGCTGAGGCGGGCGTGCGAACTTCATGCGCGGGGTGGCATCTTGCGGCTGTCTCACACGGCCGGACTGTCGACGGTCAAATGGAAGTCGGCGACCGACCACCTCTATGGGCGTTTGAGTAAGACCGCCGACCGCCTCCTCTATTCGCCACCGGTGGGGTTGAAAGTCAGCTTTCTGCAAGGCGTGAAGAAAAAGATCGTTCCCCGCGACTTACCTGCTGACAGTATTCTGTTTTTTAACGTACACGGACATCGCAGCAATCCGGAATGGTTCGGGCAGGGAACCTTGGGGCTGCAACCAAAGGTCGTCGACGCACAATTGCTGCGCCGCGCCCAACTCGAGAATTGCTTGCTCCTCTGCCAGGCCTGCCACGGAGCCGCGATTCATGGCCGGACGACAACGGATAGCCTGGCGTTATGTTCGCTGAAGAAGAAGGCGGCGGCCTTCGTCGGTTGCACCGTAACGTCCTACTCGTTTTCGACGCCCAACGGTGCTCCCAGCACCGAGAGTGGCATCGATGCGCTATTCAATCGCCTTGTCGATAATCTCGTGCGTTGCGGCATGACACTCGGCGAATCACTCCGTGATGCGAAGAGCTACATCCGGCTTGCAAGTAATTATGATGAAAAGAACGTGTTTGGGACGATCATCCTGGGTGATCCGTTGTTACGGTATGCTCGCCCAGCCAGCGAATAGGAATATGTCATGGAGCAGCACGATAAAGAGAGGATGGTGGCTTCCATGAAGTCGATCCTGGCAGACCAGTTTCCGGACCTTCCCGACCAGGAGTTGGAAGTTCGTGAGATGCCAGCCCAACAACCATTACGTCAACTGCGCCGCCTGCGCGGCTATGTTGCGAAGTCAGAGATCGAGTCATTGCCGACTGAATACGAGATCGTCTATCGACTTCCCACGGCAAATGACCAAGGCATCGAGAAGACGATCGTGGTCGTCGCTGACCAGCAGGGGAAGCCCAAACTGATCATTGAAAGTAAGTGAATCCACCGCCCAACAAACAGTCGAAGACCATGTTTGAAGACGGCCCATACTGGCAATGCCAGGCGAACCATCTCGTCGGAATCGCAAATCCTCGCTTGCCCGCACCTTATGAACGGCTTGCGCACCTGACGATTCCGAAAGAGACCGTGTCATTGGTTGAAGAGGGTCGCAGGGTTCGACTTGAATCCGTGGAAGAAGGTGGCGAGAAGCGTTTTGTGGCGAGCACGGTGCGGGAGGGTCGCGTCATCCCCGAGTCGCCATGCGTGAACTGGAAGACACCCACATCCACCGACGTTGGCCGGAGTTTTCGCCTTCTTGGTTGCGATCATTCCCAGGTCGTCGTTGAGATCCGGTTCCATGTCGAAAATCGACGAAACGAGTCGGCACGCCCTCAGTTGGACTGGGATCTTGAATTGGAAAACTCGATTCCGTTTGTGGCTCGAGGGCAGGACCTTGAAGAGTGGCATCGAGGAAAGCTTGGTCGAACCGCCATTGGACAATGCCACTCGTTTGCGTTTTCACTTGACTCCAAATCACTCGTTGCGGCCGACAACCGGCTTGTCCAGGTTCAGTTTCCCGAAGGAGGTCTACCCTTTTCAGTCGAACTGAAACCGCTCCGTTCGAGCGGCCGTCATCGGCTTCGTGCATCCTTTACCCAGACGCTGCCGCCGGGCGGATCTGCGGTGTTCTCGGTGCGTCTGGCTTATCGCATTTTGCTGCGGCAGCGGGTGGCGGACACGGTTTTTCTCGTGGCGCGCCCCACGGAACAACACCAATTCTGGCAGGGCGCCATCTCCGCCGCCATGACCTGGGTGGACGAGCTGGAGGCGTATCGCGTTCCGCATTGCGCCGGTTCTGGGTTTCATCGGTTTGCACCGTTCCTGTGGTTTGACCGCCATAAACCATTGCCGGACCAGGTGCTACGATTCCTGCACGACATGCCCAGTTTGAAACGAATCATCGTGTACGGCGAGGTCATGCAGCATGACCTCGAGAATCTACTGACGGCGCTGCTTGATAAAGCGAAAGACGAACTTCTTTGCCTGCATGTCTTCACAAATGACGACTTCTATCGAGATCGCGTTAACGTCTTACGCGGGAACATCCAAGCGCGGATGATTATCGCCGACGAGCCAGCCGATCGGGTTCGGCGACTTGAGGACATCCTCTCGGTAAGCGTTGTGGATCAAGCGGATTTCCTGCCGTTACTAACGCGTCAGCTGATGGAGCAACTACACGACGACACGCCGCTCGGCGGCGACTGCCGGTCGTGCGCCGATGTGTTCCTTGTGCAGAAGAAAGAAGGAAACGCGTATCCCTACATGGCGGCCGCGGCGATTCCCATGGCTCGCTATCTGGCCGCCCCGGTTTTGCTATGGAGCCGGCACACGCACCGTCAAACACTCGAGTTCTTGCGGACCCACGACGTGAAGCGTATTTTCCTGATCGGCCGCTTTCCGCGGGCGGACGAGAGCATCCTTCAGAGGACCCTTGACCCAGGGGACAACAAGGGCTCGCAAGGCCAAATCGTTCGA
>JAUIHJ010000058.1 GCA_030432015.1 bacterium | reverse complement strand
CGAAGGTGACCAGCGCCAAACCGATGGTGGCTCCGAAGGCGCCGGTGGGAGCACCCATCCAAGGCAACATGCCGAACAGATTGCATCCCAGGACAAAGAAAAACAGCGTCAGCAGCAGGGGAACAAAGCGATCCGCGTCGTGCTTGCCAATTGCCGGCCGGGCAATTTCATCCCGCACGAACACGACGAACGTTTCCATCAGGTTCCACAGGCGACCGCGTGGTCGCGCCCCGTCACCCACTTGCCGTCCGAGCCAGCTGAATGCCGCCCACAGCAGCAATGCCACGACGACTTCAATGATCATGAACTTCGAGATGCAGAAGCCCGAATCCCGCTCGTAAAAATTGCGGAGTTCTCCGAACGGCTGCGGAATTAGAATCTTTCCACTGAGATGGCTGTTGTAATGGTCCAGTTTCTCAGTTGACCAGGCGAGTTCTTCACGGGAGTCTTCCGCGAAGGCCCGGGTGTCGCCCGCTTGCTCTTGGGCGTCATTCCACTGCTGGCGAAACCCGCCGCTTTGCAGCTTGTATTCGAACCATTCCTTGTCGTGATGTTCCTCCAGGAAGCGTGCAAACGGCTTGCCCGCGTTGGCGTGGTCGTCATGCTTCCAGGCGAGATATTCGGCTTTCAAGGCGGCGAATGGTGCGAGCTCGAATGGTTCGCCGTCCCGCGTGCTGCCGGTCAGTCGCGCATAGTGATCATATAATCGCTCGGCTTCCCACAGCTGGAATTGGTCGTCGAGCCGGATCCACAATTCTGGAAAATCTGACTTCGAACCGTACTCAACCGGCCAGAGGCTTTTGGGAACCTCGAAGTAGTAGCTGTCTTTAATGTGCAGAATTGGGGAAGCCATAGACCTATGATGCTTTCGCCACGGTTTGCGACGATCCCAGAAGACGCACGGACAGGATCGTCTCGACGAGGAGACCAACCAGATAAAAAACCAAAATCATGCCGAACAGGCCGGCCTCAGCGATCGGCCCACCGGACCGCGTCAGCATCATGCCGGTCAGCAGCGGTAAGCCCGTCCGAAACAGCATGCCGAGGAGGGTTGCGCTAACCATCTGCTGCTGCGAGGTGCGGAAGACAGCGACCAGCACTAATGCGATCATCGCTCCAGCCCAGCAGATCGCGGCCGCCAAGCCGGCTGCCTTGAGGCCGTTCATCCCATATTGGGAATGACCAAACCAAGCCACAGCTGGCAGGGTGACCAGGATTGCCGCAGTCAGCAGAACGCACGCAATCGTGACGCTCAATGGGCGGGTCGCGGATGAATTGGAAGGGTCGTCCGTCACGGCCGTCAATCTTGTTTCTTCGTCAAAGGAAATTTGCTCGCCGGAACCTGGAACACCCGCTCCATCAATGGGGGCAGTGGGCGAGGCGTCTTCCGGATGATCGTTCACCGAGGGTGGATTGCGATGAATGCAAGTCCCTGTAGCGAAATGGGTTGTGGCACTTGAACTGCGGTTGGGAGTCGGCCCGGAAAACTGCCGCAAGGTTCGCGTTCCCGTGTCACAACTCCCGTCATGGGCACAATTTATACCAGCACTCTTCCTGGGGTCAACCGACCGTCCACGGAGATTTTGTGCTTTTTTTCACAAAGTGTGTGATCGAGCACAGGTGCTTGCCTGGCAAAGAGTTGCGTAAATGGTAGTACGGCCATGGGTGTTGCGGGGTCTCTGGCTGAAGTTGTTGAGGCCCAGCGTAGGCCAAGCGGGAGGTCCTCCCGATGGGGTGTTGATAGAGTGGTTCTATAGATCGTTTGTAACCGTCGATCGGGGAACGGGATATGGTCTTTCGAATCTAATGGTAGGCCCTCGGGAGGGTGGGATTCGTTGCAATTTACGAACACATCGATTAGAATCGGCTAGATCGATGCGACCTCTACGAGCGGCCCGCCAGTGTACGGCCACTCGATTTGTCGCCTCGGCAAGAAACGAATTTGACGATTTGCAGAGTTCGGGAGCGTGCATCGAGCTCTGCGAATCATCTGTGCATAGAAATTATTGAGCGTTGTATTTGTGTCAGGGACGGCACCAACCACCTTTCGCACTCGGGCGAGTGCGAAGCTGATTCGTGGAGGAGAGTCTCTTGTACACAGCAGCCGCGTTGAAGTCACAGACCGTCAAAGATCTGGGCAAGTTGGCCACTAAGTTTGGTGTTGTAGGTTGGCGAGGCATGCGCAAGGACGAGTTGGTCCGCGCGTTGGTGCGAGCCGCCAAGCGTAAGGCGACCACAACTGGGAAGGCGAAAGGTAAAGCCGCCGCGTCCAGAAACGGGAGTTCGTCCAAGAGTGGCAAGGGCACCGGCAGCAAGGCTGCAGGGAAGAAGCCATCCGTCCGCGTAGCAGCAAGCGCTGCGAAGCGATCGGCCGGCAAGAAATCTTCCGCCGCCGTCTCCGAGCCCCGGAATCCTCGGGTCGCTCGCAAGATCCAGCGTGCCAACGCGGACCGCGAGCGGGACAAGAATCTGGCTGTTCCATCAGTCAACGGCTATTCGGCCGACAAGCCAGGTAACCGCAATGGGAATGCCAAGAATTCAGGCGTCCCGAAGTTAAAGCGGGACAAGAACGGCGTGAAACGCGATCGCGTTGTTTTGCTCGTGCGGGACGCTTACTGGCTGCAGGCGTGGTGGGAATTGACCCGCGCTAGTATGGACCGGGCCAAGGCTGCCATGGCGGAGCAGTGGCATACCGCGAAACCGGTTCTTCGCCTGGTACGGGTAGAAGGGGGAGGGACGACCAGTTCCGCCGAGCAGGTGGTTCGTGACATTCCCATCCACGGAGGCGTGAAGACCTGGTACATCGACGTAAAAGAGTCACCCAAGAGTTATCGCGTTGACATCGGTTTTCTGTCGACCAGCGGCAAGTTCTTTTCGTTGGCCCGGAGTAATAGCGTTACCACTCCCCGACCCAGTAAAGGGAGCATGGTCGAAGAGGACTGGTCGGATATCGCCGACAATTGCGAAAAAATCTACGCGCTGAGTGGCGGCTACACGGAGGAGTCCAGCCCCGGTGAGATTCAAGAATTGCTGGAAGAGCGGTTGGGCAGACCCGTCGGGCTGCCGGTCGGCTCGCGGTACGGAGTAGGTGCCGAAAAAATGCTGAATCGTCAGCGTGATTTCGAGTTTGTCGTCGATGCCGAGATGATTATTTTCGGGACCGCCAAACCAAACTCGCATGTCACCCTGGCCGGAACGCCGGTAAAGCTTCGTCCTGATGGGTCGTTTTCCGCACGGCTCAGTATGCCGGATCGACGCCAGGTCTTGCCAATTGTGGCGGCCAGTTCCGACGGCGTTGAAAAACATACGGTGGTGCTCGCCATCGAGCGAAACACCAAGGTCATGGAACCGCAGATTCGCGACTCGGCATCGTAGCTGGACGACGCCCGGTTATCGCGAATTGTCGAGCTGTTCGGCGATTCGGAGCAACTGGTTGTATTTGGCCAGGCGTTCGCTGCGGACGATCGAACCGATCTTGATTTGCTCGGCCGCTACGGCGACCGCCAAGTCGGCGATCATGGTGTCTTCGGTTTCGCCACTACGTGCCGAGACGACCAGTGAGAATCCGGCGCTCCTGGCCAACGCAATGGTCTTGAGCGTTTCGGATAGCGTGCCGATTTGATTGACCTTGATCAGAACGCTATTGGCTGCCCGCAATTCAAGGCCCTGCTGGACTCGGTTCGCGTTGGTGGTGAACAGATCGTCGCCAACGACCTGGATGCGATCTCCCAGCCGCCGGGTGAGCTCCTGCCAGCCCGTCCAATCTTCTTCCGCGAGACCATCTTCAATGCTGGTAATTGGGAAGTCGTTGACCCAGGTCTCGAGTCGATCGATCAATTCGCTGCTGGTCAGCAGCGTATCCCGCTCGGCGGCCAGGCGATAATGCTGGCCATCTTGAAAATGCGTGGCGGCCACGTCGAGTGCGATGGTGACATCTTCCCCTGGTCGCAGGCTCGCGGCTTCGATGGCTCGGACCACGAATTCGGCGGCGGACCGGTTGTCAGGCAGGCGGGGACCGTAGCCCCCTTCGTCGCCCACCAAGCGTCCCTCGTACCCGGCCTTGGCGAGAATTTCTCCGAGGCGGCGATAAATGCGGACGGTCCATTCGAGTCCCGTACGATAGTCTGGCGCACCGTGGGGTGTGACAAGTACGTCCTGGAAGTCGAGATTTCCGCCGGCGTGCAGGCCCCCGGAAATCATGTTGGTCATCGGTAACGGCATCTGGAATCGTCCCGTCGACCGGGGTGTCTGTTCCTCGCCTGACAGGGCCGGCTGGCCTCGCAGGGGATCTTCCAGGGAATTCGTTTGGCGATGCAGGCACTCGGCCAAGTATTCGTAAAGCGGAACATGGCGTGAGGCTGCCGCTGCGGTGGCAACGGCCAAGGAGACGCCCAGCAGTGCATTGCCACCCAGACGTGATTTTTGCTCCGTGCCATCCAGGGCGATCATGATCGCGTCGACACCGGCTTGATCGCAGACGTCGTGGTCGATCAGCTGCGCGGCAATCTCGTGCTGGATCCCGGCGACGGCCCCAGGACGCCATCGCCATCGTAACGTTCGGCGCCACGGTCGCGCAGTTCGACCGCTTCGGCGCGTCCCGTGCTGGCGCCGGACGGAACAATGCTTCGCCCCCATGCGCCGCTGTCGCACGTTACTTCGACTTCAACGGTCGGTTTGCCACGGCTGTCAAGAACTTCACGGGCATGGATGTGGCGAATCTTATCCACCGAGAACTCCTCTGGTGCTGCGTGCTGAAGGCAGGGCGGTGACGAGGCGAGCATTGGGGCGCCGCCACCACGGTTTGGCGAGTTGACAGCGTGACGCCGGTTTAGAGCTGCGCCAAGACCTGAGACCAGGTTTTTGTCTCCGCCGTAAGCAGTGCCGTTGCGACTTCACGCACGACATCCTGCGTCTCTGCTGCAAGATATTCGACAGGGCTCTTGCCATCGACCCGGGCCAATGCGCAGGCGGCGAAGTGCAGGATTGCGCGCTGCTGCAAGGCCTCGTACTGTTTCGCACCGATCCTCCCAGCCATGCGTCTGTGATAGGCCGCCCAAAACTCAATCGTCAAGTCGCGGTACCGTCTGCTTGCGCCCGGTTGACGGGTGCTTGCCCAAAATGACTTCAGGATAAGGTGGCTGAGGAAAAACCCCAGGTCGAACGCGGGATCGCCGAAATGTCCGACCTCGAAGTCAACCAACATCAATTGCGACTCGGAGACCAGGAGATTCTTGGGGCTGAAATCACCGTGCACCAGCGCCAGGCAGTGGTCATCAATGCTGTCGATCAGTCGATCCAGGTGGGGTTGCAGGCCAGGGTGGATGGCGGCCACTTGGCGATAGTAGGGCGAGATTCGCAGGTCGTCAAAGAAGGTGCGATCACCGACGCGGCGCGCAACGTCGTCTGCCTGCCATGTCCCGGCGTGGAGTTGCCCCAGCAGGGTGCCGCATGCGCGGGCAATTTGGGGCTCGACTTCCCCGGCAAGGAGATGCTGCTTCCATACTTGATGGGGCGGCGCCGCCGACATCGCGAACAGATAGTTTTCGCGGTCGGAAAACAGCAGCTGCGGCGTCGTCGCAGGCACGGCGTCAGCCGCTGGTTCATCGGCTACGGTCAGCACGCGCTGGCAGATGTTCAGGACTTCAATTTCGCGCCAGATCCGTTCGACGCTGCAAAACCAGGGTTCTGTCACCCGCAGTTGAGCTCGAGCCTGTTTGACGACGAAGTTGGGTTGTGGGACGGTGCCGTCTGAATCCCGTTCGACCAGCAGAACAATGTTGGAGACGCCTCCCGGCAGTTCCCTGACGCGGACGTTTTCCTCGGGGGCGAGCCGACCGGTTTCGTTCAGGTAAATGGCCGCCGAGGCAGCGTCGACAAGCCGCGGTGGGTCAGGCAGCGAAGCGCTTCGGGACGCCATTAGCGCCGACGACTCGCGGTTCGCGCCCAGGCCTGCGTCGCTTGGGCCGGGCTGCCGCCATAGACGGCGGAAAACGCCTTGTCGAATTTCTGGCCGGAACGGAGGGCGTCGAGCAGGGCGGCAGTTCGCTTGGAGTCCTTCATCAGAAACTTGACAAAGCTGTAGCCCGCAATCGCAGCGTCCTTAGGCGGCAACTTCCCGCTCAAGAACGAATCCGGCTTGGCCAACGATCCGAGGACCCCTGGAAGATCGTTGCTCCATTCGGTCACCCTTGCATCTTTGGGGGCGATGCGCGAGGCGACGACACGCCCGACTCCATCGGCGTACCACGTTGGCGTGTCGGAGAGGCTGGCGACATAGGTGGCGGCCAATTGTTCGCTGATCAGACCGTCCAATGAATAATCGTCCGCCCGTGGCGGAATCAATGCTCCGTAAGCATCAACGATGTCGAAGTTCCAATGGCCGCGCCATTCTTTAGGCAGCTCGCGTTTCTCGACCATCTGGCCGAACTCGCTGTAGTCGTATCGCTGGCCAAAAAAGAACAACGTCATCCGCCCTTTGATCAGCGCTTTGTCGGATGGAGCCCCCAGCATGCCGCCGACGCGAGGGGCCAGGGTCTCGGCGGCCTCGCCATATTCCTGGAGGCTGGCCTCGCCCAGATTTCCCATCAGCAAGAAGTTTGTGGTCTTGACGGTCTTTGCGTCGAAGCCGGGCATCCCCAACCGCCAGTTTTGCTCGGCAAGCTCGGCACGCGCGTCGCTTAACTCCTCATGCGTGGAGGATTGGGCTTTGGCCAGCGCGGCAACGCGGACCACATTCTGGTTCGGGTCGGGGCCATCGAACGTCGCACCCTCGCGAATCCACTTTTCGATCTTGGCAATCACTTCGCTCGACAGCGGCGTGCGCCCCATCGGCATTTGCGCTTCGCCGCCTTCTCCCTTGATCCGTTGGATCAACAGGCTATCGGCCGGCTTTCCGGGGACCAGCGGGGGACCGCTGTCGCCGCCCTTGAGGAGCCCCTGAAAATTCGACATGTTCAATCCGCCGCGGACCCGCTGCGCGTTCACGTGGCAACCATTGCAGTTGGTGGCCAGCACATTGGCGATGTCGCCCGCGAAGCTGATGGTTTCTTTTCCTGTTGACTTGGAGACGGTGAGTGCCGGCCCGGTTTGACCGGCAGCGTCAGGGGCCAAGGTTGTGAGGCCAACCTGGGGATCGTCGCCGTCAAACTTGGCACCCTGCGTGATCCAATCTTGCAGCAATTTGAATTCGTCTGGCTTCAGCTTTCCGCCACCCCGCGGCATGTCGCCGCTTTCAATTAGCTCGATAACACGGCTCCCTGAGGCATCGCCGGGAAATACGACGACGCCAGCTGCGGAGCCCTTCATGAGCGCCGCGAAATTCACCATGCTGAATTCGCCGCGGGCGTTGTTAACGTGACAATTCCCGCATTTGGAAACCAGCAACGGGGCGACTTGCTTCACGAAGCTGACGCCACTGCTGCCGGCCGGCATGGGGGGTTGAGGTGGCGCGAGCGGCATGATCTTCGGCAGTTCGATTCCTTCAAGCTCAAGCAGCGCGTGCGCACGGATGATGCGGTTCTGAACCGGCTCGAGTAGCTTGATCAGGGCGTCATCTGCGTCCTTTGCGAGTTCCGCCACTTTCGCTTGCACGTCTTTGACAATGGCGGCCGAATCGTCGTACTTGCCATTGGCGAAGAGCGAACCGGCCTTGCGGATTTGGGTATTGAGTTCTTTCGCCGCCCGAACTTGCGCTGGCGTCGCAGCTTGAGCCGCATTGCTTCCGTCAGTCAGGACGACGATCGCGACGATCAGGAAGCTGATGAGGAAACGCAACGTCGACGGGCTCTTCATAGCCAGAATGCCTTTCAGATGGGATCGCAAAGTGCCGGTGCAGGCCGTTTTCGGTCCTCCAACGCTGTCGCCTCAAGGCACCGATTGATACGCATTGAGGGGACGCGAACGGGGGAGGTTCCATTATACGAAATGGCCGATTCGCACGGTACCGGGAAAACCGCACCGTCAGACAAACGCCTGGCGGTCCGGTAAGTACTCGCCTGCCCCAGCGAATTTCACCGAAGAGTTGCTGTCCGGGGCACACAGTACAGGTTCGCCGTAGTCGTCGTTCGCCCGTCGCATGCAATGGTGGCGATCGGTTTAGGAACGGCTTCGTCGCCGCTTCCGCTGCGAGGGGCGGAGCCCGTGCTCGATCGCGAACCACTCGGCAAAACGTTCGCGGTCGCGGTAGCTGGTGTTCCGGTCGTCGAGTAGATGACCCAGCTCGTGGATCAAGATATTGTTCAGATAGAAGTCGCGAATCGTCGCTTCCGTCCAAACCAGGGTCCAAAGGGACGACGAGTGTTGGGTCCATCGCCCCCCAAACTGCCTTGTCTCATTATATTCTGCCGGCCTTGGTGGTCGGCAAAAGTACTCGGTCAAGCTGGACTCGATCGGGTACAGGTAGAGCGTCGGTCCCCACTGCATACCGTAGCACGGGAACGACCGCTTCTTACGCGTCATGCGGCTCAACTGAATCGTGTGCAAGGGATAGAGCATCGATTCTGGAAGCAGCGCTAATCGGCTGCGAACCTGCTTTTCTGTCACCACGTGCGAGTACCCAGGCCCGGGGTCTTGCACAACGATTCGAAAGTCAGCGGATTGATCCGCTTCACCGGCCGCGTGCCAATCCTCTGGAGGCTGGTATGCGTTGTGGTTGTTGAGGCCTGTACCGCGTGCCCGCTTGCCGAGCTTCGACGCCGTTCGCGTCGATTTCGGCAGGCGCCTGCGCGACTTCTGACCGACGTATTTGTGCGATGGGCGTTGCTTGTGGTTCGCGGGTGGTCGTCGCGTCATCGGATTACCTCCAACTGGTTGCAAACTCGCCGCGCTGCCGCAGTGACTTACAGTCCGTTGAGAGGTTCGGTCACCCGATTTTACGATCCGTCGCTGGCAGGAACGATGGTTGTGATTCACGGCTACGAACGCGTCGGATCGCAGCCAGCCTTCAATCTAGAGGCGTTGCCCCTGGACAGGCTAGTGAACATCGTAAGTCCTTTGGTGTTGGTGGATTGCGGGATCTGTTCCCGGACTTACGTCGATTGGCGAGCGTCTGTTTTGGGGATTTGGGTGCTTTGTTGAGACCCATGTCGCCAAACCGATTCAACCGCATGTTGCCCGTTCGTGCCTCGGTCGGACTAGCCGCGGCCAAGACGGAACGGCGCCAGGTCAATTTCTGGCGACTCGCCCTGAATCAGTTGACGAACCACGCGGGCGGTTCCGGGCGAGAGGTGGAGGCCACTCCGAAAATGTCCCGCCGCGACGAACGCGTTGTTCAGTTCTGGCACCGCTCCGATGTAGGGAAAACCGTCGAACGTCCCAGGTCGCAGCCCGGCCCATGTCTTTTCGATGTCTGCCGACTGAAGTCCAGTGACGAGGTCGCGGGCCAGCCCGATCAGTTCCTGAATTGCGTCGTCGGTCGTTCGTTTGTCGAATCCGACTTCCTCCTCCGTCGAGCCGACGATGACGCGCCCGTCGTTGCGAGGCACCATATACCGCGGCCCTTCATTGAGGACGTGCGCAAAGAGCGGACGGCGAGAACGGAAAAGCACCATCTGCCCACGTATCGGCATGATTCCTGTCTGAATTCCCAGTCGGCACAGGAGCGAGAACGTCCAGGCACCGGTCGTCAGGCAATATTGATCCGCCTTGAGGATACCTGCGGCTGTGATCACGCCGGTCATCTCGCCGCCGTCGATGACAAAGTCTGTGGCTTCGAGGTGTTCGTCGATCTTGACGCCCCGGTTCCGGCAGGCCGCGACGAGCGCTTGCAGGTGATGCGGGTTTCGCAGTTGCCATTCATCGGGCAGGTGGTAAGCGGCAGCCAGCTGGCCGGACTCATTCAGCGGTTGAAGGGCTGGTTCGATTTCACCGAGCTCGTGCGGGGCGAGCTTGTTCATATCGATGTCAACATCGGCCAGGGAGGCGGCCAGGGCGTGGAGTGAGGCGGCTTCGCCACTGCTCCGTGCGAGGTACAGTCCACCACAACGGCGGAGCCCCGTATCGATGCCAGTCTCTGCCTGCAGCTGTTCCGCCCACGCGGGATGGAGTTGATGGCTCAGACCACGCAACTGTTCCAGCGGGTGGACGGCGGTTTGCCGATTCGCGGGAGGAAGGATTCCGGCCCCCGCCCAGGAAGCTTCCTGGCCTGCCTGTTGGCGGTCGATCACTCGGACGCGAGCGCCTGCTTGCGCCAGTTCATAGGCAATGGAAAGGCCGATGACGCCTCCGCCCAAAATCAGGCAATCGTACGTCATGATGCGCTGGCCAATGCTGTCTGCACCTCAGCCGACAAATCCCGCCAGCTCGGATCGGTCTGCTCGAGTTGTTGGAGTTCAGCGCCAATTTCGCGCAGGTCGTAGAGATCGTCGACGTCGTACCAGGCGGACAGTTCGGCGAACCGCGAGCCGTCCTGGCGAAGCCGGTCAGTCGTCTGTTGCCAGACCGCCGGTGTACTCCAGTCGATCCCGGTAAAGATGGGAGGAATTTTTCCGCTCGCACCCACCAGGTAATAACCACCGTCGCGCGTTGGTCCCAGCACGACGGGGTGAGTCTGAAGGGCGGCGAACGCATCGTCGATCGTTTGAATCGGCAGTGTCGGGCTGTCGGTTCCAATGACGACGACTCGGTCCTGCTCCCGTAGCAGATGCGCTGCAAAGAATGCCTGGATTCGCTGGCCCAGGTCGCCCGCTGCTTGCGGGACCAGGTCCCACGCCCCGGTCGTAATTCTGGCAAACGCTTCCCGTTGTTCGTCGGGGCTATATGCGAGGATTCTCCGATCGCCGCTGGTTTGTAGTCGCTCCAGCAGCCGCACGACAAAACGCCGATACAGGTGGCTTGCGCGGACGGGGCCGATCGTGGCGGCCAGGCGCGTTTTCACTGCACCGGGCCGCCAGTATTTCGCAAACATGCCGAGCTGATTCACAGTTTTTCACCCTTGCGAAGGACTTACGGCGAATGCAGCAAGCGTTGCAGTAGAATCGGATTGACGCGACCCCGAAAACGCTCGCGCCCGCCGATCCACACGACCGGCACACAGTCGGTGTAACGTTTGGTCAACTCGGGATCTTCATCAATGTCGATGATGTCCGGGGTCAAGCCGAAGCGGAGCAATTCCGCATGGGCCTGATCGCACAGGTGGCATCCCTGGCGGGTGTAAAGCACCGCGTGGGGTATGGCCATGGAAGTCACTTTCTTGGCGGCGGAGGTCAGGCCGGAGTACCCAACGCCCGAGGAATCGCGTGGCGTCCCGGTTGTTGCAACATCTCGTACGACATCAGGCTCGATTGTCGGCACCTTGGGAATGATCGTCAACATGGTTCGAGGCGTTACAAACTGCGGCTGGACCAAACGTCCGACCTTGCCGGTCGTCGCGCGGAGAAACTGGCATTTTTTGTAGTAGTGTGATAGTTTTAAAGGAATCCTGTCAGCCGGTACAACGGTTGCGGTGTGACGCCATTTGACTCATACGCCGGCATTCGATTCCGAGCGACCGGCACTTTTCTAGCGAGCAAGCCCAGTCTTCGGGGGCAAACGGTTGACCAACGTATGGCGAAGCTAAGCGTCAAAAAATTTCTCGAGTTTGTGCAACGCAGCCAACTGGTACCGGAAGACCGGTTGAGGAAATCGTTGCTTGAACTCAAGGCGCAGGAAGATGATTCGCTCCCCGTGGATGCGGAGGTCGTTTCCAGTCATCTGATCAAGGCTGACCTGCTCACACCTTGGCAGGTCGAAAAGTTGATGGCCGGCAAGAGCAAGGGCTTTTACTTGGGCAAGTACAAGTTGCTCGGCCATTTAGGTACCGGCGGGATGAGCAGTGTGTATTTGGCACAGCATGTCCTGATGGACCAAAAGCGGGCGATCAAAGTGCTTCCCCGCAGCAAAGTTGGTGATTCGTCTTACCTGGCGCGGTTTCACTTGGAAGCCCGAGCGACGGCGTCGTTGGATCATCCGAACATCGCGCGGGCCTACGATGTCGACAATGAAGGGGACCAGCATTACCTGGTGATGGAGTTTGTCGATGGAAGTGACCTGCAGACCCTGGTCACCAGTCAAGGTCCTTTGTCTGCTGCCGTCACCGCCAACTACATTGCCCAGGCGGCCATCGGATTGGCCAATGCCCACGAGAACAATTTGATTCATCGTGACGTGAAACCGGCGAACCTGCTGATCGATCCGAACGGAGTGCTCAAGGTGCTGGACCTGGGACTCGCTCTGTTTTCGGAATCTGATCGTGATTCGTTAACCATTGCGCACAACGAAAATGTCCTCGGCACGGCAGACTATCTAGCCCCGGAACAAGCGCTCAACAGCCACGAAGTGGACCACCGCGCGGATATCTATGGGTTGGGCTGCACGATGTACTTCTTGTTGACAGGGCATCCGCCGTTCAATGAAGGGACATTGGCCCAACGGATTGCCATGCATCAGACCAGGATGCCGCGGCCTTTGCGTGAAGTGCGGGGGGACTGCCCGCGCGAATTGGCAGAGATTTGTACGAAGATGATTCAGAAGGATCCGGCCGATCGTCAGAGTTCCTGCGGGGAGATCGCCGAACAGCTGTCACAATGGCTGATCAGCAACGGGCACGCCGCACCGGCTCGCCCGACGGACCAGTCGTCGACCGGTCCGATGGCCGGACGCGACGACATGCCAGCCGAACCACGTCGGCCGGCCCAACCACAGGCAATCAGGGGAACTTCGAATGCAACGCCTGCGGCGGTGGCGATTTCTGATGCCATGCCGACGGCGCGGATCAAGGTTGCACGCGACCCGATCGCCGTGCAGTCGGTCGCGACGACGCCCGTTCCCACGAAGCTTGTGGCACTTAGCGACACACAGCCAGGCACGCCAGCGGCGTCCAGCCCAACCACCAAGACCAGTCCGGATGATCCGCCGGAAGTCGAGATTATTGAGGACGATGAACCACCACGCGATGACAGCAGCGTCTTCAGTATCGAGGTTGCGAATGAGCCTTCGACATCACGTTTGCGGCGTCGAGGTGGAGTCTCTTCCAAAGTAAATCGGAAGGCCGCGAAGACCGCGAAGACCAGCGGAATTGCCAAGTCGGCCGGGAGTACCAAAGAGACGGTTGCACCTCGCAAGTCGTCGCAACCACCCGCCTGGTTGTGGACCGCGATCGGTGTCGGCTTGCTGGTGGTCGTTCTCGGGGTGGGATACATGCTGATCAAAGGGGGAGATCCACCGCCGGTGGAGGGCGAGCCGACGCCGCGAAATACGGCTTGGGATTGACGTCTTGCAACAGGGACGGGCAGTCGCAGGGCTGTGGACACATCCGGTGCAACCGCGTCTTCGTGGATGAGGTCGACCCAGCACGACGCGTGTCAACGCGTTACCTTGGCCTCAGTGGGGGTGACGTTCAGGAGCGCCGGCCGTCCCACTTGCATCGCGATCATGCCGACCAGCAGGCCATCGCGAACGGCCACGACGCTGGCCCCATGAGCATCGATCGGCAGGCTGAACGAGTCGTCAATGGAGAGCCGGCCGTCCTTGATGGTTAACCGGGTGGCAGGCAGCGAGCGCGTGGCGTCGAGCCCGCCGAAGACGATCAGGCAATCCTCGGGCGCTGTCATCTTCCGAATTCGTTCCACGGGCCAGCCTCCGGGGCCGGCGTCGGGAAGGGAAAGCACCGCCAGGCCATCGACAACGCCGACGCGCTTGGCGGTTGTTGCAAGCTTTGTGCCGTCGAATTGCAACTCCGCAACGCCGCCGATCGCAGCCGTGGGAGGCACCATGACGTTGGCCGGAGCGATCAGCCGCTGGTCTGCCAGCCTTAACCCCCAGCCGGTGGCTTGTGTTGATTGGGCCAGGCCCAGGAATCGCTGTTGCCAGATTAGCGCCACACGGACCGGTTGCGGAAGCATGGTGTCGTGCGGTAACAGCGAGGTGCCGATCGGGATGCGGGGTGTCCATTGACGCCAGCCATTGGGTTCTTCGCTTAGAGTAAACTTCGCACCCAGGGTCGCCTGTCCACCTGGTGGATCCGGTGTCCCCATCGCAATGCCGCCGACGGCGATGGTGGCCAGTGTGTCGCTGCTGATCTGCAGCCCGCCAAAACCAAAGCTGGCGTCGATGCCCCCGACGCTCCAGAAGACGGAATTCTGGCGAATCAGGCTCCGATAGGCGGGGTCGACGTAGAGCCGCGTTTCGATCTGTGCCGCATCGGCCGAAAGGCCAACGGCAACGATGTGGCCGATTTGAAGACCACGGTGGGTGAGCGGTGCGCCGCGGTTGATGCCCTCGCGATCCTGGCTGTAAATTACAAATTCCAAACCGCCGGGCCGTTGATCCAGCATGCCCGGAGGTTCGTCCAGGCCGTCAAACAAAACCTGTGCCGGGGCCTCGTCTGGCCCGGCGGCGGTGGCAATATGTTGCCCGCCGGTCAGCGTGTCCAGGCCGCTGATTCCCGTCAGTTGAACGCGTGGACGCTCGATCCAAAAGCGGGTCCCGGCCCGCGCCAGTAATCGACCGCTGGCCGCTAAACGAACCTGCACGTCGATTCCATCGAGTCGTTCGTTGAGTGCGATGTCCACGATCTCGCCGACCACGATGCCGCGGAACTTGACCACGTCGCCGGTGGTCAGGCCGTGGCCGTTGGAGAATCGAATCAGAATCTCGAGCGGTTCGGTCGACGCCGCCTCACGTAGTGTCGGCGGCGTCTCCTCGCCCTTGAAGCGCGTCGTCCTGGCTGCCGTTTGCGGGCCCGGTACCACACCAATAAATTTCGCACCGACCACGGTCTCGAGGCCACTAACGCGGGCCAGGCTGATCCGCGGACGTTCGATCCAGAAGCGACTCCCCTGGCGGGCCAGCCCGGCGGCAGCCGTTTCCAATTCGATCTCCACGTCCACTTGGGAGAGATTGTCATCCAATGTTACGGCGGTGACCTCGCCCACTTCGATCCCCCGATGTTGTAGGCGGTCACCAGGCTTGATTCCATGACCCTGTTCAAATTGCACGGTGATCGACGTCGATCGCTGTCGAAGTCCCGACCAGAACAGGGCGACGGCGATCAGCAGGCAGATCAGCGTCAGAACCCAGGACTTGCTGGGGCGCTGTCGCAAGACCTCGAGCAATTCGCTGCGATCGGTGTGGACTTCTGCCTGGGGGATCGACTCGACCGAACGCGTTGCGTCGGCAGCCCCCGCGCCGGAATCGATCGGATCCGTTCGGTGCTGGTGCGGGTCATTCATCGGTCACCTCCCAGATGGCATGGGCATCGAATGAAAGCGAGGCCGCCATATTCATTGCGACACACAGCACAAAGGCCCACACCGCAGGGCCCAGGTGAAATTCCACGACGCTGCCCAGCTTCACCAGCATCACCAGAAACGCGAGCAGCATGACATCCATCATGCTCCATTTTCCCAGGTGTTCCATCAGGCGATAGGTGAGTGCCTTGTGGCGACGGTGAAGCAGGCCGAGCAGGCTCAGTTCGAGCAGCAACACGATTTTGAGCAGCGGAAACACAATGGAAAACACCAACACAATGCCCCCGACAAACCAACTCCCTTCGCCGATCAATTCCATCGTTCCGGAGAAAATGCTCGACTCGTGGCGATGGCCGAGTTGTTCGATGCGCAAGATCGGGAGGAAGACGGCCGGCCAAAACAAGAAAAAGGCGCCCAGGGCCGCAGCGGCGGTGCGACTGGCCGAACGCGTGTCGCTGGCGTCGCGCGTGATCGCGGTGCGACAGCGAGTGCATCGGGCCGACTCGCCCGGCGCCAATTCCGGCACGCGGTGGATCAGGCCACAACAATGACATGCTTTCAACTGGCGGATTGTCATTGGGCGACCGCTGGGAACCCTGTGTGAACGATCATACAATGCCCCAAGTGAGAAACGTCGATTGATAGTCTTGGCGGCGACCGAGTCACTGGAAATCGATTCGCAGGCAGCAAGTTCGCCTGCGTCATCGCCTCGGTTGGGATCGGAACGACTCCTGGCGGGCTGACGCCTGGACCGCGATGGACGTTTTTCTTCCCTTCACCAACCTCCCCAGAAGATCGGATTGCTCGTGGCTGTTGACTCTCCCGCAAGAATTGCCGTCATCGGCGCAGGCCCGATTGGCCTGGAAGCCGCGTTGTACGCTCGCTTCTTGGGGTACCAGGTTGAATTGTATGAGCGGGACGACGTGGCCGCAAACGTCCGGCAATGGGGGCACGTCCGCATGTTTAGTCCGTTTCAGATGAACCGATCGACGTTGGGGATCGCGGCAATTGCGGCTCAGGACCCCGCGTACCAGCCGCCGGCGGATGAGGCGATTCTGACGGGGCAAGAATGGTTCGAACGCTACTTGCAACCGCTATCGCAGACGGACTTGCTGGCAGATCACCTGCACACGGGGACGGAAGTCATTTCCGTGGCACGCACCGATTTCCTCAAATCGGACTTTCCAGGGGACGAATGCCGGCGCGAGGCCGATTTTCGTTTGTTGCTACGGAATCGCGACGGTTCGGAATCTGAAGCCGCCGCAGAAGTGGTGATCGACACCAGCGGCGTCTACCACAATCCCAACTTTATGGGGCAGGGGGGCGCGCCGGCATGCGGCGAACTCGCTACGAAGAGCGAGATCGCATACGGGATTCCGGATGTGCTTGGGCGCGATCGCGCGCATTACGAAGGTCAGCATACCTTGGTCGTCGGCAGCGGCTACTCCGCAGCGACATCCGTCGTCGCGCTCGCGGCCCTGGTCAAAGAAAACGAGCAGACGCGGGTCACTTGGGTTGTGCGACATCCTCGGGACGGCGCGCCGGCCGGCGGCCCGATCAACGAAATTCCGGCGGACCGTCTTGCCGAACGCGCCGAACTTGCCAGTCGCGCGAATGCCCTGTCGACCGGCGAAAGCCCCGGCGTTGTCTGTTGGCGAAGTACGTCGATTCAGGCGATTCGACGTGGCGAGGACGGGTTCGAGGTCACATTACAAGGCGCGCACGAAGGTTTGTTAACCGTTGATCGTGTTATTGCGAACGTGGGCGGGCGCCCGGATAACGGGATCTTCGCCGAACTTCAAGTCCATACGTGCTACGCATCCGATGGCCCCATCAAGTTGGCCGCGGCAATCAGCCAATCGACATCGGCGGATTGCCTGGAGCAGCCTGTCCCCGGGCCGCCAGCGTTGATCAATCCGGAGCCGGACTTTTATGTCTTGGGGGCCAAGAGTTATGGACGCAATTCGACGTTCTTGACGTCGATCGGCATTCAGCAGGTGCGTGATGTGTTCACGATCATCGGCGACCGCGCGGATCTTGACCTGTATGCCACGGCGACCTCATTGATGCCGCCACAGGAAGATTGACTAGCGAAACACGGCTCACCGGTTTATCGGGAACCACCACCGAGTCCCGCACCCCGCTTCGTTGATGGACACGCCCTCCAAGGTTTTTCAGGTATGAGCGTCTCTTCGTCACCCTCCCTTGATCTCTCGCACTTGGATCACTTGTGGTTTCAAGTTGCCGGCACGCTGTGCAACTTGACCTGCCACCATTGCTTCATTAGTTGCAGCCCAAAGAACAATTCGTTTGGGTACTTGCCG
>JAUIHJ010000057.1 GCA_030432015.1 bacterium | reverse complement strand
ATCCCGAGCGAAACCAGGGGATCCTCAAACAGCCAACGCTTGTCGAGACGCTCGTCGACTACGGGTGCTTGATGCAAATTACGGCCGGCAGCCTGATGGGGACCTTTGGCAGACCCTGCCAGGAAATGTCCGAGTGGATGCTCAAGCGCGGCCTGGTGCATTTCATAGCCACCGATGCCCACGGGCCCCGCTCCAGAAGACCACTGATGCGACGCGCCTACGAATTTGCCGCTGAGTTGGTCGGCGACGAGACGGCACACGCACTGTGCTGTGATAACCCGGCTGCTGTCGCTGCGGGCGATGACGTCGTCGCAGTCGCTCCGCGGATCAAGAAATTCGGCGTGCAGAGTTGGTTTCCGTGGCGAAAGGCAGGCTAACGTGCGTCGCCCGCAATGGGCCGCCGGTATTTCCGTAACGGTCCTGCTCCTAGCTACCCATTCGACCCTGCTGGCCGAGCCGCGGTGGCCGGACGAACGCGCGGCACTCCCGTTTGTCCTGCACGCGGATTTTTCGCTGGATGGTCAACGCGGCCTTGTCGATCAAATGGCTCGATTGCAACAAGATCTCAACAGCACGCTGGGCGTTCAGCCATCGCGGGAAAACATCCACCTCTTCCTCTTCCAGCATCGCAGCACGTACCAGGAGTATATCAAGCAGCATTTCGTGGACCTGCCTTACCGGCGCGCCCTCTTTATCAAGGAGCGGGGACCGGGAATGGTCTTTGCCTATCGGCACGATGACTTCGAAACGGATGTGCGGCACGAGAGCACGCATGCGTTACTCCACGGCGCATTGCCCATGGTACCGTTGTGGCTCGACGAAGGGCTGGCCGAGTACTTTGAAGTCCCGGCACCGAAACGCGCCTACGACAACGATCACCTGGGAAAGATGCGGTGGTACGCTCGCTTTGGACAGATTCCCAAGATCGAACGCCTGGAACAGATTGAAACGTTGAACGGAATGGGGCAAACCGAATATCGCGAAGCTTGGGCCTTGGTGCATTTCATGATCCACGGTCCGCCTGAGGCTGGTGAGGAACTGCGCGCCTACCTCGCCGACATCCAAGCGCACGCGCCACCCGGAATCCTCAGCCAACGGCTGCGACGCCGGATTCCCGACCTGGACCGCCAACTGAGCAATCACCTCAGAAGCTGGAAACGCTAAAACTACCCCTTTCGTTAAATTTTCACCCTCCATCGAACCGATGGTGGTGTCGGTGGATTTTTCTGCGTGGCGTTTTCGAAACAGGTGGTAGACATGAAGCGCGAATCGATGTTCCGTACGCTGATGGCTAGTCTCTGCTGCCTGTCCATGCTGAGCGGGCAAGTTGCTCAGGCAGCCGGACCACGCGTCGTGCAAACCTCACGCATTGCGGACGTGGCACTCAACTCTGCCGGCACGCTGCATGGTCAGGTGCTGGACGCGCAAGGCATTCCGCAGGCCAACATCAAGGTTGCTTTGGCCAGAAATGATCAGCGAGCAACCCATGTCACCACCGACGCCGCCGGCGCGTTTGTCGTGGCGGGCCTGACGGCAGGTGTCTATGAGATCCGCACGGAACATGGCAGCAGCGTCTGCCGGGTTTGGGCTCCCCGCACAGCCCCACCGTCGGCACAGGCAGGGGTGCTCGTCGTAAACAACCAACACGTCGTTCGTGGCTTCGGTGGCCGCGGCGGCCACATCCTGGCGAACCCGTGGGTGATGGGCTTGGTGGTGGCGGGGGCGATCGCCATCCCCCTGGCGCTCGACTCGTCAGACGACTCGGCCAGCTAGGCCGAATTTTCTCCCAACGACCCACTCGCGAGACGAGCTCGCGCGGCGGTCCCCGGTGATGCTTGCTTGGGAACAATCCCCAATTGCCGCGGTTACCCTACCGCGAAAGCGACTCGATGCTCCGCCGGACCTCCGGCGTCACCGTCGCGAACCCGTCGGATCAGCCGATCCTCCTGGGAGCGGGAAATTCGATTGTAAATTTTGTGCCGTGCCCCACGACGCTGTCGACGTTAATGCGCCCACGATGCGCGTCAATGATCCGCTGTGTCATCGGCAGCCCCAAACCGGACCCTCCGTTCTTGGTCGAGTAAAACGGATCGAACATGTGGATGGCGGTTTTCTGGTCCATGCCGCAGCCATTATCGATCAGGTCAAGGGCGACACCGAACAGGGTCTGCCGCGTCCGGACCTCCAGACGTCCACCCGACGGCATCGCTTCCAACGAGTTTTTGACGAGGTTGACCAACGCCGCCTGCAACGTTTGGGGCTCCAGCAGGATGCTCGGCAAGTCACGGTCGAGATACCGAATCACCTCGACACCCGACTCGCGTGCTTGAAGATCAAACAGGTCCAAAACGCCTTCGACCTGCTCATTGAGATTCCCCGCATGCAGGTCGAGTTTGCTCAGTCGGACGAAGCGGAGAAAATCGTTGAGCAACGTTTCAAGCCGTTCGCATTGCTTGCGAACGAGATCGACCTTCGCAACGGCACGTCGCTCGCGCTGCGTCTCCGGTTCCGCGAAATCTTCCCCCAGAAGATCCATGTTCATCCGAATCACGGAGAGGGGGTTCTTGATCTCGTGGGCCAACGAACCGGCCATCTCAGCCAGTTCGTTGTAGCTTGATTGCAGACGTTCGTTGAGCTGTTCGGCGCTTTCGTGTTCTTCGGCCGGCATAATAAGAATGGTCACCGTTCACAGGCCAGGGTCTGACTCATTTTCCAGCGAGAAAATACCTGGTATCAGTCAAGCGTCGTCTCCGCACGATGTGACTGCCCCCGGCAAGTCAACGACATCGCCACTCGCCCCGGTGGACGACCACCAAAAATGCAACCCGGTGCAAATTGCACCGGGTTGCCAATTTCAGCGTCATCGATCTGAGCAAGTCACCGCCGGGTCGCGTGGCCATTGACCAAGCGTGCCCAGTCGACAGGACTTACCGGCGGCGACCGGAAGACCTTCCTTCGCCACCACCGCGACGGCGCGGACGATCGCCACCTTGGCCGCCATCCCCGTCGCCTGAATTACCGCCACCGGATTCACCGCCACCTTCGGGAGTCGCCGCGGCCAGTTCATCCACCAGACCGAGTTGCTCCATCGCCTTACGACGGCTGAGCTTAACCCGGTCGTGATCGTCCACGTCAATCACCAGCACTTTCATTTCGTCGCCCATCGAGCAGACGTCGGAAACACTGTTAACGAACCCATTGGACAATTCACTGATATGGCACAGCCCATCGCGACCAGGCAAGATTTCGACAAAGGCGCCAAAGTCCTTGATGCTGGTAACCCGTCCGTCGTAGATCTTGCCAACCTGCACGGTTGCGGTCAGCGCTTCGATTTCCGTCAAAGCGGCGTTCGCCCATTCCTGGTTCGTGCTGGCGACCGTCACCGTCCCGTCCTCTTCGACTTCGATCACCGAGCCGGTCCGCTCTTGGATGCCGCGGATATTCTTGCCGCCGGGTCCAATCAGAGCGCCGATCTTGTCAGGCTCGATCTTCGTCCGCAGCAATCGCGGAGCCCATTCGGACGTATTGTCGCGCGGCGCCCGGATGGCACTGAGCATGCTGCGCAGAATCTCAATCCTGGCGTCGCGTGACTGGATTAACGTGGCACGAATAATTTCTTCGCTGATCCCATTAATCTTCAGGTCAAGCTGAATTCCGGTAATCCCGTTTTGGGTACCGGCAATCTTGAAGTCCATATCCCCGAAGTGATCTTCATCACCAAGGATATCGGTCAGCAATTCCCATTTCTCGCCTTCTTTGACCAATCCAACAGAGATGCCGGCGACCGGATTGCTGATCGGAACACCAGCGGCCATCAAGCCCAACGTCGCAGCGCAAACGCTGGCCATCGACGACGAACCATTTGACTCGAGAATGTCAGAGATCACGCGAATCGTGTAGGGGAATTCATCGGGATCCGGCACCACAGGCTTAACGCTACGTTCGGCGAGCGCACCATGGCCAATCTCGCGACGTCCTGGTCCACGAATGGGACGACATTCGCCGACCGAGAACGACGGAAAATTGTAGTCCAACATGAACTTCTTCGAGTATTCATCGGCCAAGCCGTCCACCCGCTGCTCGTCACGGCCCGTTCCCAGCGTAATGGTGACGAGCGACTGCGTCTCGCCACGCTGAAACACAGCCGAACCGTGAACGCGTGGCAGGACATCGACAAAACACTCGATCGGGCGAAGTGTCTTGCCATCCCGACCGTCAGGTCGGGTGCCGGCGAGAATCAAGTCACGGATGACCTTGGCTTCCAAATCGTGCCAGGCCGACTTGAATTCGTTACCACAGATGGCACCCTCAGCTTCGGGGTCGGGAATGACTTCGCCCTGCGCTTTTTCTTTGAGGGCCGCGACTGCCTCGGCACGTGCCTGCTTTCCGTCGGTCAGCTTGGCGGCCTTGAAGGCGTCGTAGTACGTTTCGGTCAACCGGTCGATCAGCCCGCTCTCTTCCGGCGGCACGAACTCGCTCTTGACCGGGTTGACCTTCTCGGCAAACTCAATCTGCATGGCGCAGATTTCTTTGATGGCGGCGTGGGCATAGAGAATCGCCTCGACCATTTCGTCTTCGGGCATTTCCCGCGCGAAACCTTCGATCATCAGGACGTTTTCTGCCGTGCCGGAAACAATCAGGTCGAGATCACTCTCTTCCAGATCCGTGGTGGTCGGGAAGACGACGAGAACACCATCCACCCGCCCAATTCGTACCGAACCGATCGGTCCGAGAAATGGCATCGGGGAGATCATGCAGGCCGCCGAGGACCCATTCATGGCGATGACGTCGCCGTCGTTAATCTTATCGCTCGCCAGGACAAAGTTCTGAATCTGAACTTCGTCATTGAATCCCTTGGCGAAAGAAGGACGAATCGGGCGATCAATCAACCGCGCCGTCAGCGTCTCCTTGGTCGTGGGTCGACCCTCGCGTTTAAGAAATCCACCAGGAAACTTACCCGCCGCTGCCGTTCGCTCACGGTAGTCGCACATCAACGGGAAGAAGTCGATGCCAGGGCGGGGCGTCCCAGTTGCGGCCGCACTGAGAATGACAGTGTCGGCATATTGAACCAACACAGCACCTGCGGCTTGCTTGGCGAGAACGCCGGTTTCGAACGAGAGAACACTCTTTCCGATTTGCTTTTCTACACGAACCTTCACTTCACGTACCTGCCTTCTGCAAGCGTCCCGGCGCAACAAGACAGGCAGACTGCGGCTATTTTCGAATTCCGAGTCGGCCGATAATGTCGAGATACCGCTGCGGATCTACACGCCGCATATAGTCAAGCAAACGACGGCGCCGACTAACCATCGCCAACAAACCGCGGCGACTCGCATAGTCTTTCTTGTGCGTACGAAGGTGTTCGGTCAGGTTATTAATCCGGGTCGTCAGAATCGCAACTTGGACTTCGGGTGACCCCGTATCTCCATCGCTCTGCTTATAACCCTGGATGACTTCCTGTTTCCGGTCTTTCGTGATCGTCATCTGTAACCCTATGTTTTGCGGGGGAACGGGAGCACATCCCGTCCTCATTGGCACTCGACAAACGCGTCTTGCCAGGACTTTTTCCAAAACTGATAACTTTGCCAATAAACAACTAAGCGGCTCAATGTAACATTGCCTCGCCAATTTGCAACTCCAAATAGACCACAGACCAACGGCAAATCCGAGGGATGTCGCCGGTGCGTCGGGCCGGGGTGGTTTGAATCGCGACGGGGCTTGAAAACGAGGAACATCTGGGACTTTCGAGATACGGGACCAGCGTCCAGCAGCAGCGCCGCGCGGCAGAGGCGAGGCGTCGCGGCAGCAAATCCTCAGGTTGGCGCGGCGGGTTCGATTCTTGCAAGTTGCCCGACGAGAACCTACAACCGAGGCCAGACAGCAGGCCGCTTCAACCGTGACGATCGCACCACCGATCCCCCCTGTGAGGTCACCACCCCATGCATCGAATTCGCCCGTTCTTTTGGCCCCTGATCCTCGCGAGCCTTCTTGTGACTGAACCGAGCATCCCCCTGGATTCACAGCGAAATCACGCCATCGGCGCCGGCTACGACCGGCCCGTTGGCGATCCGCATCAGAGCCGATCGGTCGTGCTGGCGACCCACGGCGCCGTCGCGACAAGTCACCCGCTGGCCGCACAAGCCGGTTTGGACATCCTGAAAACGGGTGGCAACGCCGTCGACGCTGCCATTGCCGCCAACGCCATGCTGGGGGTCGTCGAGCCGATGAGTTGCGGCATCGGCGGCGACCTGTTCGCGATCTACTGGGACCACAAGACGCAAACGCTGTATGGGCTCAATGCCAGCGGCCGCAGTCCGCGAACCCTCACCAGAGAGGTTTTCGCGGAAAAACAACTGGACCGGATCCCCCTTTATGGTCCGCTTGCCTGGTCCGTGCCCGGCTGTGTCAGCGGCTGGGCCGAACTGCAGTCCCGCTTTGGCAACCGCACGCTACACGACGTGCTGGCAGCCTCCATCGAGACCGCGGACGAAGGATTTCCGGTGACCGAAGTCATCGCCGCCTACTGGAAGGGCGCGGAGAAACGCTTGGTGGAATGGCCGGACTCGGCGGCAACCTTTCTCGTGGACGGGAAACGAGGGCCCCGTTTTGGCGAGGTCTTCCGCAATCCGCGCCTGGCGGCCTCGTATCGAGCGATCGCCAGCGACGGCGCGGACGCGTTTTACCAGGGCGGCATTGCCCACCAGATCGTGAAATTCAGCGAAACGCACGGTGGCTACTTTTCGCTACAGGATTTCGCGGACCATCGCGCGGAGTGGGTCGAGCCGGTTTCGACCCGCTATCGAGGCTACGACGTCTGGGAGTTGCCTCCCAACGGGCAAGGGATCGCGGCTTTGCAGATCCTCAACGTGCTTGAAAATTTCGATCTCCAAGCGATGGGACACGGCAGCGCGGACTACGCGCATTTGTTCGTCGAGGCAAAAAAGTTGGCCTTCGCCGATCGTGCCAAGTTTTACGCGGATCCGGCTTTTAACGACTTGCCAACCCAGCAACTCATTTCCAAAGCGTATGCCCAGCGGCAGATCGAACGCATCGATCGCGCCAAGGCGGCCCGGGACGTGGCGGCCGGTGATCCCATTTTGAAACACGGCGACACCGTCTATGTGACCGTCGTCGACAAAGACCGCAACTGTTGCTCGCTGATCCAGAGCAACTACCATGGCTTTGGCTCGCAAGTCGTCCCCGGGAACGTGGGCTTTGCGATGCAGAACCGGGGAGCCCTGTTTTCGCTCGACGCCAACCACCTGAATCGCCTGGAGCCTCGCAAACGGCCGTTCCACACCATCATTCCCGCCATGGTGACCAAAGATGGCAAGCCCTGGTTCTGCTTTGGTGTCATGGGTGGCGACATGCAACCGCAGGGGCATGTGCAAGTCTTGGTGAACCTGATCGACTTCGGCATGAATGTGCAGGCGGCGGGGGACGCCGCCCGCATTCGACACCTCGGAAGCGCCCAGCCAACCGGTGCCCCGGCAGACGGCGTCGGAACGGTCCAAGTCGAATCCGGCATTTCGAAAGAGACGGTCGCCGAACTGCGTGCCCGCGGCCACAACGTCGTCCGCGCCAAGGGGGCCTTCGGCGGCTACCAGGGTATCATGATCGATTGGAAGAACCGTGTCCTTCACGCCGCAACCGAGTCGCGCAAGGACGGGGAAGCGGTAGGATACTGAAGGTTGAAGGGACTCGACCTCACAACCGTCGCCCACACCAGGACCCTCGTCGCCAGACGACGGTGATAGCGCCAACATCGGTCACTTATTGTCCGGGACACTCGTTCGCGAGTTGGTCCGTGTATCCCCAACCTCTGTACCGCGAGACGCCACGCATGCCACACACCGATCGTCGTCAGTTTATTCAAGCCGTCGCGGCTACTTCCGCCGTCACTCCGCTGGTTGGTTGGCACGCCGGTGCGGCGGAACCGTCACGCAAGATCAAGATCGGACAGATCGGGACCAAACACGCGCACGCCGGGGGGAAGATGGCGACGATGCGTAAATTCTCGGATGAATTCGAAGTGGTTGGTGTCGTCGAACCTGACGCGGCTCAGCAAGAGAGGATGGCCGCGACGCCGACCTACGCTGGCCTGACGTGGATGACCGCGGAGGAGCTGCTGAATGTCGACGGTTTGCAAGCGGTCGCGGTTGAAACGGAAGTCCGCAACTTGCTTGCCACGGCGCAGCATTGCATTGATGCGCAGCTCCACGTTCATTTGGACAAACCGGCTGGCGAGAACCTGCCCGCCTTTAAACGGTTGCTCGATGCCGCAGCCGGTCAACAACGCATCATTCAGATGGGCTACATGTACCGCTACAACCCGGCCTTTCAGTTTCTCTTTGCGGCGGTCGAGAAGGGGTGGCTCGGGCAGATCTTTGAAATTGACGCCGTGATGAGCAAGACGGTCAGTGCCGACACGCGGCGGCAGTTAGCTGCCTATCCCGGAGGTTCGATGTTTGAATTGGGCTGCCATCTGATGGATGCGATTGTCCAGGTCGCAGGTAAGCCGGACCACGTGTCTGCATTCAACCGCCGGACACGACCGGACCAGGACACCTTGCTGGACAACTGCCTCGCGGTGCTGGAGTACCCCAAGACCACCGCGACGCTGCGAACCGCACTGATCGAGGTCGATGGCGGACGTCGACGCCAGTTTGTCGTCTGCGGCGATCAGGGGACAATCGACATCCGGCCGCTCGAACCCCCACGGCTGACCCTGACGCTCGACCGACCACAGGACGGATTCCGGTCGGGAAGACAGGAAGTCAAACTTCCGCAGCTGGGCGGCCGATACGACGGTGATTTCCAGGATTTAGCCAAGATCATTCGAGGCGAGAAAACGTCCGACTTTTCGGCGGCTCATGATCTGGCGGTGCAGGCAGCCGTGCTGGAGGCTAGCGGGCTGGCGACAACGTGATTCGCAACGGACGTCGCGCGGCCCGCTTGGGGGTCGGCAACGTTGCGGATCACCACCGGGCGGAGAATATCGTATGTTTCGAAAGGGAATGCGGTCGGAACCGCCCTTCCCCCCCGTTTGACAACTTTTCCGCTCGACCGCAAGATGAACTACTCGACCACGGCCCTGCCCGGTGGTACTCCCTCTCCTCTCCGTCCGTTGAAGCCGTGGAATGCGCGTGAACGACGAGTCGCAATTGATCGACGCATCACTGCTGGGCGACTCGTCGGCATTTGGCCAACTCGTGAGAATCCACCAGGACCGACTGTACAACGCGGTCGCCAATTTCATTGGTGATCGCACCGAAGCCGAAGACGTGGTTCAGGAAGCGTTCGTGCAAGCGTACCTGAAGCTGGCATCATTCAAGCAAAACGCGGCCTTCTATACATGGCTGTATCGCATTGCTTTCAACACCGCGGTCAGCCGCAAACGGCGTAAACGCGTGGAGACGTCGGTCGACCAAACGCGTGAGGTCACCGGCAACGAACCGATCGACGAGAGCGGAACGCCGGGTGACCGCATGATGCGCGAAGAACAAGCAACGCAGGTCCACGCTGCACTCGGATTGCTCAGCGATGAACACCGGGCCATCCTGGTACTGCGGGAAATGGAAGAACTGGATTATGACGCAATCGCCGAAATCCTGAACCTCAACATCGGTACGGTGCGGAGCCGACTGCATCGGGCCCGAGCACAAATGCGCGAGAAGCTGAACGAAGTCGAGACGCGATGACCCGTCGCGAACGTGCAGGCAACGGCCGCCGACCTGCGCTCAATCCCCCTTCGTTTCTTCAGGCAGTTTGAAGCCGGCGATGAACAGTTGGCTCGTGTGGGTATCCGTGCGTGTGCTGGTCCACATCAACTGCTTGCCATCGGGTGAGAAGACCGGGAGCACGTCCGCTCCGGAAAAATCCGTAACGCGCTGCGGCGTGCCTCCCCGAAACGTTCCGTCACTCACATCGTAACGCATCAGCCAGAGATCGTAGTTCGGACGCTTGGTGGGGTCGGAATGGTCGGCACCAGACCAGATGATGTACGGCTCGGTCGGATGCCAATACGGTCCCCAATTGACGCCGTTGCTATGGGTCAGGGCGACCTCGTGCTTTCCATCGGTGCCGATCACCTGAATCTGCAAATAGTCCTCGCGAAGGCGATCGCTGCGAAAGACAATCCACTTTCCATCGGGTGACAGGAAGGGTCCACCGTCGTAGCCTTTCGCATTCGTGATCTGGCGGACATTGGAACCATCGGCGTCCATCAGATAAATATCAGCATCCCCGTCGCGGGAACTGCAGAACGCGATCTGACGTCCGTCATACGAATAGGCACCTTCGGCGTCGTAACCGGGCGAATTGGTAAGCCGTCGCAAGATCTTGCCGTCCAGGTCGGCTTCGAAGATCTCCATGAACGGATCGAAATCCCATTGGTATCTCCGGCGACGCCCCGTCTTTCGGTCCTCTTCCGCCTGCTTGCGCGCTGCGGCTTCGGTGGCGTCGATGGCGGGATCCAAGTGGCTGGACGCGAAGAGAATCTTGGTACCATCCGGAGAAAAATAGCTACACGTCGTGCGGCCCCGCCCCGTGCTGATCAGCTTCGGCTCGCCGCCTGCCAGAGGTTGGGTGTAAATCTGATAAAAAGGGTACTCGGCGCGAATCGCCTGGTAGATGATATTCTTCCCATCGGGAGAGAAATATCCCTCGCCGGCCTTCTCGAATCCGCTCGTGACTTGTCGTATGTTAGACAGGAATTTTTGCTCGGCCGAAGGCTCCGTCGCGGCCGAATCATCGGCGACCAGACATGCCCCGGTTCCCAACGCAAACACCAATCCAAACGCCACCAGAACGCTAAGTTGCAATCGACACACGAACTTTCTCCCGAGTAGTATTGCCAGGGCGATCGTCACGAAAGTGGACGATGGCGGCTCGCTAAATCACCGAACTCATTCACCAAAACGATGTGGACGGCGCCATCACGTTGGCCGCGACATCATTCGTCACGACAGGAACTCGGCACATTATAAACGCCGTCCGAGACGAACCCCAGACCTCCAGCGGCGGAACCGTCGAACGCCCAACCCGTCCCGATTACGCGGACTTGCCAAGCGACTGAACCGCCACTTCAATCGCGGCAGCGCAGCCCGCCCCACACCAGAAGGGAAGTCCTCAGGCGATGAAAATCTACACCAAGACGGGAGATACGGGTCAAACAGGCCTGTTTGCCGGCCCCCGGGTCAGTAAGAACCACCCGCGCATCGAATCCTATGGAACGGTCGACGAGCTCAACGCGACGATCGGTCTAACGCGATCTTTCGCGCCCCCCGCCGAGATGGACTCTCTCTTGGAGACGATTCAACACGGCCTGTTCGCAGTCGGCGCCGAACTCGCGACACCGGACCCGCAAACGCACGGAACGTCGATGATTGGGGAATCCGCCATTACTGGCCTGGAGGCCGCCATCGACGAAAATGAAGCCAAGCTCTCCCCGCTCACCCAATTCATCCTCCCGACCGGGACACGCGTGGCAGCGTCACTGCACGTCGCCCGAAGTGTCTGCCGGCGTGCCGAACGGTGTCTCGTTGCGCTGCAGCAGACCGAGCCCGCGGTTTCCCTAGTCCCCTTGCGATACCTAAACCGCCTCAGCGATCTGCTGTTCGTGCTGGCCCGTGTTGCCAACCAAGAATCCGGCATCCCTGATGCCGGTTGGCAGAAGCCGGCAGCCGACTAATCGGGCGATGAGAATGCATCATGGCGACCTCGGGACAGCGGTGCCAGGCCCCCAGTTTTCCTGGGTTCTTTACTCGACACCTCGCCCCGGCTAGGTTGTTACGCAAATCGTTCGTCATCTCGTGACAGGCAATCTCGTTTTAAGCAAACGATGGCACGAGCACCGAACTCAGGCGTGGATTTTTCTGACGCAACGTGCTAGGCGGCCGTTCGGCGTCCACAGTCATTCTGTCTGGGAGTGTGTTTGATGAGACACCATAGAGCTCTGGCGCTATTGATGTGCCTTGTTTGTTGGATCGCCAGCGCGGGCATCTCGGCTGCTTATGCAGACGACGCCCCGACCGCCGCCGAAGGGGCCGCGGATCATGGCAGCAACTCGGCGGTCGAACAGCGACTCAACGACGCGGCCCTGGCCGGCAATAACGCCTGGATGCTGACATCCGCCGCGTTGGTGTTATTTATGACGGCGCCGGGACTAGCGTTCTTTTACAGTGGTCTGGTACGCCGCAAGAATGTCCTGGGCGTCATGATGCAATGCTTGTTCTTGATGGGGTTGATGACGGTCATCTGGGGTCTGTGGGGCTATTCGCTCGCGTTCGGCGGGGGCGAGGGCTTCCTGGGATCCTTGATTGGCAATTTCGATTACGCCTTCATGAACAACGTCAAGATGCAAAACGGTGTGGCGCCCATCACGGTCCTGGATAATCTGCCTGACCTCTCCTTCATGGTCTTCCAGGGGATGTTCTTTATCATCACGCCGGCCTTGATATGCGGCGCATTTGCCGAGCGAATGAAGTTTAGCACGATGGTGGTGTTTTCGATCCTCTGGGGAACGTTCGTTTATTGCCCATTGGCCCATTGGGTCTGGGGAGGCGGGCTGTTGGCTTTTGGAGAAGAGGGAGCGCTCGCTGGTGGTGCGTTGGATTTCGCGGGTGGAACCGTGGTCCACATCAGCTCAGGTGTTTCCGCGCTACTATGTGCAATCTTGATTGGTCGCCGCCTGGGCTTTGGCCACGACGACATGCGTCCCCACAACCTGACGTATACGGCGATGGGCGCCGCCATGCTGTGGGTGGGTTGGTTTGGCTTTAATGCCGGAAGCGCTGGCGCCTCGAACAGCCTGGCGGCCAATGCGTTTGTCGTCACCCATTTCTCGGCCGCCGCTGGAGCGATCGCCTGGGCCGGCATGGAGTGGATCACGCGACGCCAGGCCAGCATCCTGGGCACCGCTTCGGGTGCGGTCGCGGGCCTGGTCTGCATCACGCCCGCATCCGGCTTTGTGCAGCCGATGCCCGCCCTGGTCATTGGCTTGGCGGGTGGTGTGGTCTGCTTCTTCGCCTGTTCGAAATTAAAAGCCAAGTTCGGCTATGATGACTCGCTTGACGCCTTTGGTGTCCACGGTGTAGGAGGCACGGTCGGCGCAATCTTGACCGGTGTGTTCGCGACCAAACACGTCAACCCGGACTACGCCGATGGCATGTTTTACGATCTCCAGGGTG
Source organism: bacterium (assembly GCA_030432015.1). Taxonomy (GTDB): domain Bacteria; phylum Planctomycetota; class Planctomycetia; order Pirellulales; family Pirellulaceae; genus ARS98. Next base: position 4,421 of record JAUIHJ010000057.1, on the reverse strand, counting down.
GCACGACGCTGATGATCGGCCAGGTGGTTGCCGTCATCGTCACCGTGGTCTTTTCGTTGGTGGTCACATTCGTCATCCTGAAGGTGCTGGATATGGCCATGGGCTTGCGAGTCTCACAGGAAGAGGAAACGCAAGGGCTGGATCTCAGCCAGCACGGCGAAGAGGGTTATATTGTGTCGTAAGTAACAAACCGCGAGCCACCTTCCCTTCTTACAACCACGCGGAACGGCATGTCTCAGGGATATTATTGCCCGGATGCCATTTCACTGCCGAGGAGTTTAGAGATGAAAAAAGTCGAAGCAATCGTTCGGCACTTCAAGCTGGAAGACGTCAAGAATGCGCTCACGGAACAGGGCATTCATGGCATGACGGTGAGCGAGGTGCGCGGGTTCGGCCGTCAGAAAGGTCACACGGAAATGTACCGTGGCACCGAGTATACGGTCGATTTCGTACCCAAGGTGAAGATTGAAGTCATCTGCTCGGACGACAATCTGCAGCGAGTGGTCGACACCGTGCTTAAATCCGCCCAGACCGGGCAGATCGGCGACGGCAAGATCTTTGTTCATGACCTGCACGATTCGATCCGCATCCGGACCGGTGAAACCGGCGAAGATGCACTGTAACCATGGTTCGCACGATTGCCGCCCGACTGGACTCGGTGAAGTAAACCGGGGTTTCGTAGGGGGCGGACAATGACGAACGAAATTCGAATGCTCAGATCGGCGTAAGCCTGTCGCGTCTGAGCTGACCGGCGGCAAAACGATCCCCTTCATGTTTCGGCCGGTCCTTAGTTCATCAGGTGGGAGAGGCATCGTCGCAGGACGCCTCTCCCGCCTGTTTTTTTGATCACGCGTGCCGTGGGCCGAGTAGCATCCGCCTAACTGCTGGCGCGCAGCCCAGCCAACCATCGTCCCCCTCTCCGCCCATGCCGACCGGCCCAACATTCCGCCCTGCCATCCTTGCTGCTCGAGAAAAGCTGGCGGAGGGACGCGCCAAGCTTCGCGTGCAACACGATCGGGGTTCGCCCGGCATCCAGGTTTGTGCTCGCCTGACAGATCTGCTCGACACGGTCCTCCTGGACCTGTTTCATGATGCACTCAGCTTGGAAAGCCAGGACATTGAGCCGCTGATTACCTTGGTACCGCACGGTGGCTACGGACGCCGGGACGTTGCCCCCTTTTCCGACGTCGATCTGATGCTATTGCATGAGCAGGGATCCGCGACCGGCATCCAACCGTTCATCCGCAGGTTTACCCAAAGCATCTACGACACCGGTCTGGACCTGGGCTTCAGCACACGGACTCCCCGCCAGGCATGTACGCTCGCGTTGCAGGACCCAACGATATTCACCTCGCTGGTCGAGTCTCGCTTTCTGGGTGGCAGCGTGCAACTCAGCACCCGCTTCTTCAACAAGTTCCGCAAGAGCGCCCGCCGCCATTCCACCGCTTTGATCTCCAACATCGAAGCAGCTCGTCAGGAAGAGCGTCAGCAATTCGGCGAGACGGTATATCTTTTACGGCCCAACATCAAAAGGTCGCGGGGAGGACTACGAGATCTTCAGTTGATTCGCTGGATCGGCTTCGCCCGGTACGGCGAGGCGGAATACAAGAGCCTGGAACGTGCCGCGATCCTACACCAGGAGGATCACGATCGCATTCTGGACGCACGAGAGTTCCTCCTCCGTCTTCGCAACGAGTTGCATTTTCACGCGGGAAAATCACAGGACCAACTCGACAAAGAAGAACAGGTTCGGCTCGCCGAAAAGTACCACTTCCCTGGCGATGACAGCGTCTTGCCGGTCGAAAATTTCATGCGTGAGTACATCGACCACACCAACGACGTCCGCTACGTCACCGCCAACTTGCTCTCTGAAGCCAAACAACGCGTGACGTTACCGAGCGTCGTGGGCCAGTGGTTCTCGCACCGCGTGGGTAATGACTTCAGGGTCGGTACGCATCACATCTCAGCCACTCGCCAGGGCCTCGCCAAAGTCTGCGACAACCTGGAAGAGATCCTGCGACTGATGGACCTGTCCAACCGGTACAACAATCGCATCGACCAGCCGACCTGGCGGGCCATTCGTCATTCCATGATCAGCAGGCCGCACATCGACGTGTCACCGCGGGCCGCCGAGTTATTTCTATCGCTCTTGTCTCAGCCGGCAAGGTTGGCCAGCCTGCTGCGGCGTCTGCATGAATTACGGGCCCTGGAAAAACTGGTTCCCGCTGTCGCACATGCCCGCCATTTGATGCAGTTCAACGAGTACCACAAGTACACCGTTGACGAGCATTCCATCCGAGCGGTGGAAGCGGCCACATCGTTTCAGAATTTCAACGGGCCCTTGGGCCGGGCCTATGCAGCGATCCGCGATAAGCGGACATTGCACCTGGCGTTGCTGGTTCACGATTTAGGCAAGGGGTTCGACGAGGATCATAGCGAAGTCGGCCGGCGGATTGCGGCAGAAACCGCAGCCCAACTAGGGCTGCCGAAACACGAGACGGAACTTCTCTGTTTCCTGGTCCACAAACACCTGCGGATGTCCCATCTGGCCCAGAGGCGGAACATCAACGATGACGTTGTGGTCGCTGATTTTGCCTTCGAATGCGGCTCGCTGGAAGCGTTGAAGATGATGTACGTATTGACGTGCGCCGACCTCGCTGCCGTGGGGCCGGATGTCTTGAACAGCTGGAAGCTGGACCTGATCACCCAGCTCTATGAACGCACGTCGGAGCATCTGGCTGGCGAATCGGTAACGGGCTCCGGCGGAAGCCACCCTCAGATTCGCGGCGAAATCCGGGCCATGATTGACAACGAGCCCAACCGGCAATGGTGGTACGCGCAGATCAAAGCGCTTCCTCGCACCTATTTGGCAGATACGCCGCCCGAGACAATCATCGGCCAACTCCGCGAGCTGCAGGAACTGCCCCGGGATGCGGCGCGCGCCTGGGGACGCTACTTGCCCGAACGGGCTGCCGCCGAATACACAATCGGCACCCACGAGACCATCACGTCGGGCATCTTTTACAAACTGACGGGCGCCCTGTCCAGCAAGGGCCTGAAGATCCTCTCGGCGGAAATCCACCCGCTCACCGATCAGCTTGTTCTGGACCGGTTCTTTGTCAACGACCTGGATTATTCCGGCGAGCCGCCTCCGGAACGGATTGACGAGATCAACCGCGCACTGGTGTCGGCACTCTGTGACCCGCACGACACGCCGCCGAACTTTCGACGTTTGTGGGTCGGCGATGCCGCCACAGCCGATGTCGACGCGGTCGGGCATTTACCGGTACAGGTCCGCATCGACAATAGCACGTCCGACCAGTACACCATCCTCGACATCTTCGCCCATGACCAGATCGGGTTGCTTTACACCATCACCAAGACCATGAACGTGCTGGGACTCTCGGTACACATTGCCAAGATCGGCACGTATCTCGATCAGGTTGTCGACGTCTTCTACGTCACTGATCACGACGGGGAGAAGATCGTCAATGACGATCGGCTGGCTGAAATCCAGCAGCAGATTCATACGGCGTTAGCCGCTCCAGGTCCCTAAATGGCCGAGTGCAATTCGGCGACAATCCGGGGCCAGCTCGTTTTTCGCCGCCCATTCGATTCAACTGTGGAAAAACCGCATGTCGGCGAGCAAGGTGCCGGTCCCGCTGACGGGATATGCGCTCCTGAATCGCGCGCGGCTATTCAGGCCTCCTGGATCGATCGGCCCTGCAAGGCGTAGACGTGTTGCAACACCTCGGCCATTTCGGCGTACCGTTCGGACGGGATCGGCTGTCCGACATCAACCGCCTTGAAGATCGAGTGAGCAAGCTCCTGACGCTGCACGCTGGGAACGTCGTGCTGCCGCGCCAGCCGGCGAATCTTTTCTGCCAAGTGGCCGGCCCCCTTGGCCGTCACGATGGGGACTGCCATCGTCGCGTGGTCGTACTTCAACGCAATGGCGCACTCGGTGCCGCTCGAAATCACAACGTCGGACTCGGGCACGGCATGCCGCATCCGATCAAGGACAAGTTGTCGCTGGATGGCACGACGGCGGGCTACCACCTGCGGGTCACCCTGCAGCGACTTCATCTCCTCCCGCAGTTCTTGCGTGGTCATCTTCAAGTCTTGCTCGTGCTTCCAGCGTTGAAACCCGTAGTCCAACATCGCCAGCACCAATAGGGCTGCTCCAATCTTGAGACACGTCCACGTCGTTATCTCGCAGAGAAACTGGGCAATCGATAATGTCGACATTTCGGTGAGGCCGAGGATATCGCCCCGTTGTCCCCAGAGCGACCACCCGGCGACCGCGGCAACGACCATGACCTTGACCACGCCGAATCCGAGTCGCGCGGCACTGGAAATCGAGGACAGGCGTTGCAGGCCTTGCAGGGGATTCACGCGGCTGAGATCGAAACCGAGTTTCG
>JAUIHJ010000814.1 GCA_030432015.1 bacterium | reverse complement strand
TGGATGAACCTGGCGAACCGGGGTGTGGAGGTCCGCCGCCTCCCGGTCGCGGAAGGATGCGTCGATCTCGATCAGGTTGTGGCCGCCTGCGATGCGCGGACCCGGCTGATCACGGTGAGCTGGGTTGGATACGCACTGGGTTGGCGCTTGGACGTCGGGAAGCTCGTACAACTGGCCCACGAGCGTGGTGTCTTGGTCTTTTTGGACGCGATTCAGGGGATGGGCGTATTTCCCCTTGATGTGCGAGCGACCGGGGTTGATTTCCTGGCGGCCGATGGCCACAAGTGGATGCTGGGCCCGGAGGGGGCAGGCATCTTCTATGTTCGTCAGGAGCACCTCGAGATGCTGCATCCGCTGGGGGTCGGCTGGAACAGTGTTGTTCAAGGTGGAGATTTCAGCCAGGTCGCGTTTGACCTGCGCCCCACCGCCGCGCGTTACGAAGGGGGCTCGCAAAACATGGTAGGCATGATTGGATTTGCTGCCAGCCTGCAAACCTTGATCGATGCGGGGCTGGCTCCCGACCGGTCGCCGATCGCGAGCAGAGTGCTCGAGATTACGGATTATGCATGCGAGCGGCTGGCGGAAATTGGGGCTGACGTTGCGAGTTGTCGTGATCCGGAACACCGCTCTGGGATCGTGGCCTTCAGTCCACCCGGTGGCGACCCGGTTGAGGTGCGGCGGCGATGTCTCGCCGACGGCGTCGTTCTTAGCTACCGAGGAGGACGGCTGCGAATCAGTCCTCACGCCTATTGCAACGAGTCGGATGTGGATCGGCTGATTGGTGTCTTGCAATCGACTCGCTGATTTCGGGTAGACTGTCGGATCGATCGACTGGGCTTCGGCGTCCAGTCTGCTGGCCTCGTTCCGTGAAATCGCTGATTGGAACTCGCGATGAATTCATCTGCGCCGCGGCTCGCCGTTTATTCCGGCTCCTTTGACCCGATTACGCTCGGCCACTTGAGCGTGATTGAACGCAGTTGTGGGTTGGTCGACACGCTGATTATTGGAGTCGGCATCAACGTCGAAAAGACACCGATGTTCTCGCAGGACGAGCGTGTCGACATGGTCAAACGTGCGACCTCGCATTGTCACAACGTGGAAGTCCGGACCTTCGCCGGGCTGGCAGTTACGTTTGTCCGCGAGTGCGGTGCCCACGTCATGATTCGTGGCGTTCGGCCGCTGACCGACATCGCCGGCGAGTTCACCATGATGATGGCGAATCGTCAGTTGGACCCGGACATTGAGACGGTCTTTCTGATGGCGGACGAAGAGTTCACTCACGTGTCAAGTTCGCTGATTAAACAGATTCTTCCGCTGTCCAGCGATGACAAGCTGGCCCGATTCGTGCCCGAGTCGGTAATTCCAGCACTCCGCGCCAAAGTGCCGCTTCGTCCGCAATAGCGACAACGCCGCAAGCGTCGGCGGTCGCGAAACACGGCATCACCAGGCACTCCGTTAAGGCTTCAACTGCAGGGCTTGCCTCAAGACCGGTTCAAAGGCATCCGCCATCCGCATGAAACCCAGGTCCGTCGGGTGTGAGCTATCGACGGTCGCCTCGCCGTCGTCTCCCAGTTGCCCATCGCCTTGCAAGTACAGAAGGTTCTTGACCCCGTCGGCGCGCAACTGCTCGTAGGCTTCCCGCAGCTGAACTCGGCTGTCGTCGTTCCGCTTTTGCTTCGACGAGATGAAGAACGAATTTGAGTACGTACGATCCTCGGCCAACACAATTGGCACGTCCGGCCGTGCGGCGCGAAGCGTGGTTACCAATGGCTTGACCCGCTCGCGAACCTGTGCCGCGACCATGTTGGGCAGGCAGTCAATCACGTAGACGGAAGCATCGAGTTCACCGAGCAACTCGGCGATCTCGAGGTCCATCGTGCCGTTGCCGGAGAAGCCCAGATTGATGACCGGCCGATCCAAGCGGCGGCCCAGAATACTGGTGTGAACCATTCCGGGGCGTGACGCACAACCGCCGTGCGTGATCGATGTCCCGTAAAAAACGATTGGCTTTTCGGTGCCTGCCGTCCGTGGCAGGCGGGTGAGTGTCGCGCCTGCCGGGATTCCGATTTCTACCGCAGAGACGCCATTGTAGAGCGGCAGGTATAAGCAGAAGTCATGCCGGCCGGCGGGGATGGCGGTGAGTAGCCCTGCGGTGTTGGTCTGGCTGCTGGGACGGCCGTTGGCAACCCAGCGCCACGTGCCGCCCGGTGTGTTGACATAGAGATCGAGTCCGCTGACACCGGTAGCCGGCATATGCGGCATTGCAAGATTCGGCGAGGTGAGCGTCCACTTGGCCTGGATCGAGGTGGCATCGGTTGCAAACCTCACGCAGATTCCCGCGGAGTGCCGACTTAGGCTCCATACTGGCTTGCGGACCACGCCATTGGCTTTGGCAGGCAAGCGATCGAAGGGTGCTTCGGTCGCCTGCCAACCCTGTCCCTCGAGGCCGAGCAGCCGAATGTCATACCACAGCGTCTTGCCATCTTCGGAAGGACGTGCTGACTCGGCATGGATGTCGTTCTCAGCGCGAACCGCGGCGTCGTCAGCAGGGAGCACGACGGCGGCGAGCGAAACGAAGAGGAAACTGAACAGGTGAAGTGACTGACGCATCGGTAGGCTCCTGGAGATGCCGTTCAAACCGCATATCCAACGGTTGTTGCAACCGCGGCCAGCGGAGGTTGCACACGCGGGCGTGTGGAGTTCCGCGGCCGGGCGACCGCTGTTGCGACCAAAACTGAGGTGTTACGGACGGCTAATTGTTTTCCGCATCGCCTTCTGTTTCGCGGCGGAGGTGTTGCTGTAGATAGATTGCGCGTTCTTTGTTCCGGTCCGCCGTGTCGAGTTCCGCGCCCCGCAGCTTTTGCAAATGGGCCGGCTGCGTGTGGATGAACAGTTGGTTGATGACCGGAATCTCAATGTCCTTGATCAGGCCCAAGTTGACGCCCATGCGGACGCTGGAGAGCAGCATCATGGTCTCTTCGCTGCTGATTTTCTGAGCGCTGCAGAGCGTGCCGTAGTCGCGGCTGACCTTGTCGTGCAGATCGGCTTCGTTTTCCTTAATCAGGAACTCGCGGGCCTTCCGTTCGTAATCAATCATTGCCGGCACGACTTCCGCTACCTGGCTGATCAATTCATCCTCGCTACGGCCGAGCGTAATCTGATTGCTGATTTGATAAAAATCGCCCATCGCCTGTGACCCTTCGCCGTAGAG
>JAUIHJ010000056.1 GCA_030432015.1 bacterium | reverse complement strand
CGGCGTTGGCAGCCTGATCGATGTCAGCTCGCTGGTCAGCCTGCAGGATGCAACCTCGAACGACTACTCCGATTGCTGTGGCGGATTCAACGAAGGACGCTCGACCCTGGTGGTGAATAATCGAGCGACGTTGCGAACCGGTTTACAATTTCCAGTCATCGAGAACTTCGCCATCAATATTAGTTCAAGCGGTGAAATCGAAGGTACCCTCGAACTGCCAGAGAGTTCTGACCTTCGTGGCAACGGGGGCAGCATGAATGGGGATCTAATCAATAGAAGTACTGTGCGTCCGGGAGCGTCGCCGGGCGCCTTGACGATCACCGGCGACTATACCCAGCTTGCGACAGGAAAGCTGGCCATTGAGATTGGCGGCACAGGTGCCGGCGTCACTTATGACCTATTGCAGGTTGGTGGCACGGCCACCTTGGATGGGACGCTTGAACTCGCGCTGATCAATGGGTTTGACCCGGCCGTCGGGTCCGCGTTCGACATCATGACATACGGCTCGCAACTCGGCGCGTTTGCCGTGATTACGGGGCAGGATCTGGGCGACGGCAAGTCGCTGACGCCGGCCTATGGTCCCACGACCCTGTCGCTCACCGCGACGTCCGCGTTGCTGGGCACGGCCGTGGCGGACGAGACTGCCGGGATTGAACCCATCACCGACGACCAAATCCGGCCCCTCGTTGACATGGGAATCGCCCAATGGATGGCCAGTGGCCTGACACTTCAGGAAGAAAGCCGTTTGGCCGATGTTCAATTCCGGGTGGCAGACCTCGCTGGCCACAAGCTTGCCGCGGCAGGCGGCAGCACAATCTGGATCGATCGGTACGCGGCTGGTCTGGGTTGGGTTGTCGAGCCGGCGCCGTTTGATTCCAGAATTGTCTCGCGTGCGGGGACGGCTGCAATGGCAGAGGCCGAACACCGTTATGACTTGCTGACAGTCGTCTTGCACGAGTTGGGACATCTGATCGGACGCGAACATTCGGCAGGCGCGGACGACCTGCTGCAACCAACGCTGCGGCCCGGCGAGCGATTCCGCATCTCGCCGCGGGAAGTTGACTTGTTGTTTGCTGACAAGGCTTTGTGGTAGCCTTCGATCAAGCGAGAATTCTTGGCCTGCGTTTTACCTTCGTCTTGCCGATCCCGTAACGGTTCCGCCCACTGGTTTCCCAAGTCGTCGTATTGTGGCGTCCGAGAGGCCTGTGCTTGGGTGCAACGTCGAAGTCGGCAGTTTGCGCCGAGCAAGATAGAAATCCATTGATTGGTCCGAACCATGGATGCATTGATGAACCTCTCTGACAAAGAGCTCCTGCGGCGACTGGGTGGTGGCACTCCGATCTCCGCTGTCTGCGAAGCCGCCGGCTGCTCGCGCGATGAATTTGATCGGTGGTGGCTGGAGTGCGTCCGCTCGCGAGTGCCGCAAGCGACCGGCGACATTGCCGCGCCCGTCAAGGCCGCGGTCCGCATCGACCGCGATCGGCTGGGCATTCCGCACATCGTCGCCGAAAACGACGAAGATCTGTTCGTGGCGTTCGGTTTCGCAATGGCTCAAGACCGGCTGTTTCAGCTCGATTACCTCAGACGTAAGGGGGCCGGATGTCTGGCGGAAATTCTGGGGGCCAACGCGTTGCCGTCGGATCGGCTGGCGCGGACCGTGGGGCTCCGGCGCATCGCGGCCGCGGAATGGAGCCGCTTGCCAGGGGAGACGCAGACGCTGTTGACCTCGTTTACGGCCGGCGTCAATGCTGCAATGGAGGAGGCGGCGAACAACCTGCCGATCGAATTCGATTTGCTCGACTATCAACCCGCGCCCTGGTCCGAAGTCGATTGCCTGACAATTGAAGTCGACTTTCGCTGGTACCTGACAGGCCGTTTCCCGGTCATTGTCATTCCTGAATTGGTCAAGCGTAGTTTGGGCGACGGCGACCGGTATCGTGAATTCCTTGCCGGCGAAGCACTCGATGAGTTCCTGCTGCCGGAAGACGGGTATCCGCCGGCGCGGCCCCAGTCGGCGATTGAACCCGTCAGCCCGCCGCTGGGTGGCTTCGACGATGCGACGGGCAGCAATAACTGGGTGCTGGGCGGGGCGCTGACCAAACACGGCCGGCCACTGGTCGCCAGCGATCCGCATATCGCGATTGAAGCGGTGTCATGCTGGTACCAGGCCTGTCTGCGCGGCGGTTCGTTTCACGTCGCCGGCATGACGTATGTCGGCATGCCAGCGGTGATGTTTGGCCGTAACAAAGATGTCGCCTGGGGCATCACGAACAACATCTGTTCCCAACGCGACCTTTATCAAGAGCAGACGGATCCGGACCACCCTGGTTGCTTCCTCTTTGACGGCCAGTGGGAACCATGGCAGGAACGGACGGAAACGATCCTCGTCCGCGGCGCAGAGGCAGTCACCGCCACGGTCCGCACGTCGCGACATGGCCCCCTGGTCGATGCGGTGTTGCCGCCGCCAGCGGACCGGTCCGGCCCTGTTTCGCTGAAGTGGCTGGGGACGCACGAAGGAGGCTGGCTCACGGCGTTGTTGGGGATGAATCGAGCTCACGATGTGGTTGAGTTCAACGAATCGCTCCGACCATGGCACGTGCCGACCTTTTCGCTGGTCTTTGCGGACCGTAATGGTCACATCGGGCTCAAGGTCAGCGGACGCATTCCGATTCGCACCATCGCGGCAAGAGGTTATCGACCCGGCGATGATCCAGCGCACCAATGGGAAGGGCTGATTTCCTTCGAGGGGATGCCGGGGGTGATTGACCCGCGGCAAGGGTACGTAGTAACGGCCAATAATCCGCTCGCCACGGACGCGTATCCATATCCACTCGCCTGCACGTCACCCGCGGGCTATCGGGCCCGCCGGATTCGTAACATGATCGAAGCCCACGGGCCCGCCAGCATCAGTCAAGTGGAAATGCGGGAGATGCAATTCGATGTGCTTTCCCTGCGCGCCGTGAATTGTCTGCCGCCGCTGCTTGAAATTCTTGCTGGACTGGAAAGCCCGACGATTCAAGCCGAAGCGGCGATCGACATTTTGCGGTCCTGGGACGGCAACGTCCTGCCCCAGACGATCGGGCCAACCATTTTCAATGTGTTCTTCACGCACTGGACGCGGGCAGTGGTCGCCGAACGTCTGCCTGAGGATGTGTCTGAACTGGTGGCTATGGGGGCCGAAGGATTTGCCGCCCGGTTGCTGGTCGCGGATCAATTCGAGTGGTTTGCTGGTGCGGACCGTGATCAGCGCGTGTGCGCCGCATTTCAGCAGGCACTTGAGGACCTGACCCAGCGGTTGGGGCCCAACGTTGACGACTGGCAATGGAAGCAACTGCATCGGTTAACGATGCACCACGTGTTGGCATCACGCGGCGACTTGGCGGAATTGCTCGACTATGCCGGCATGGGTGTGCGTGGGGATATGCAATCGGTCTGCAACACCGGCAGCGGCCCCGACTGGACCGCGGCCACCGGGGCCGGCTTCCGCATGATCGCAGATCTGGCCGACCCCATGACATTGCAGACGATTGATGCACCGAGCCAATCTGGGCATCCCGGCAGCCCGCACTACAGCGATCAACTCGCTGACTGGCTTGCCGGCGACTACCACGACCTGTCGCTGGAGCCTGGCGATTCCGCCATTACGGCGCGGCTCGGCTTGCGGCCGCAAGCGTGATCGTGAAGTCGCGCATTTGCCAATGCCGTAGGCGGGTCAGTTTCTAAATGACCGGGTGCAATTCGGCGACAATCCGGGACCGGCTCGTTATTCGCTGCCCATTGGATTCAACTGCGGAAAAACCGCCTGTCGGCGAACAAGGTGCCTGTCCCTATGACAGGCCCACGACGCGGTCCGAAGGGCGCTGCGCTACCACATGCCCCGACAGGCCTGCGTGCCCGTGGCAGCGGAACGGCCTGTCGCGGCTGTGGTTCGGCGCTGTGTTCGCTATAGTATCGGGATGAACGCTCCCCCAGAAAGTGACGCGGCCATTGCACACCGTCGTTGCAACGTCGAATTGAAGGCGCAGTTACCGGCGCTGGATGCGGCACGCGATATTGCGCGGAAACTGGCCACCGACCGATTGCCCGATCAGCATCAAGTCGACACCTACTTCCGCTGCCACACCGGTCGCCTCAAATTGCGTGAGATCGCCGGAGCACCGGCGCAACTGATTGCCTACCAGCGACCGGATACAACTGCCGCCAAAGCAAGCCGCTACTACTTGATGGACGTTCCCGATGCAGCCACGATGCTCGAGGGCCTGACCACTTCGCTTGGGATCCTGGTGCGTGTGGAAAAGCGGCGTGAGATCTACTTTTACCAGAACGTTCGAATTCACCTTGATCAAGTCGCGGGGTTGGGAACGTATTTGGAATTTGAGGCTGTGCTGGACAGCGACGCGGAAATCGAGGCGGGGGAGAAGGTTGTGGCTTGGCTGCAAGCACAATTCGATATTCAGCAGAACGATCTCTTGACGAGCTCCTACAGTGATATGCTCGCTCCACGCCCTCACTGAACCTTGCTTGCAGCAATTGACGCCGCCATGGAACCATCGCCAACTGTTGTCATTGCTCAGAAGCGCGACGGAGGCCGTTTGTCGGGCGAACAGATTTCCGAATTCGTTGCCGAGTTCGCGACCGGACAGATTCCAGATTATCAGATGGCCGCATTGGCGATGGCCATCTACCTGCAAGGCATGGACACCGACGAGACGGCGGCGCTAACCAAAGCGATGCTGCGGTCCGGCACCACGTTGGCGTGGCCCGCCGACGCACCGCCAATTGTCGACAAGCATTCGACCGGTGGCGTCGGTGACAAGGTGTCGCTGGTCCTGGCGCCCTTGCTGGCATGCTGCGGGTTGTGGGTGCCGATGATCTCCGGACGCGGCCTGGGGCCAACCGGTGGAACCCTGGACAAGCTGGAGTCGATTCCCGGCTTTCGCACGGATTTGACAAACGATGAAATCCAGGCCACGGTCGCTCGGGTCGGTTGTGTGATCACCGGAGCTTCCGAGCGGATCGCGCCGGCCGACCGCAAGCTGTACGCCCTGCGCGACGTCACCGCGACGGTCGCATCGATTCCTTTGATCACGGCCAGCATTATGAGTAAGAAACTGGCGGAAGGGCTGGGGGCGCTGGTGCTGGACGTCAAGTTTGGCTCGGGCGCATTCATGAAAACGCCGCCGCAGGCCCGTGCGCTGGCCACTGCGTTGATTAGGACAGGAACCCGGATGGGAGTCGCCACGTCGGCCCAACTGACGGACATGAACCAGCCGTTGGGACGTATGATTGGCAACAGCTCGGAAGTCAACGAATCCGTGGACACGCTGCAGAACAACGGACCCGAGGATCTGGTCGAACTGACCGTCTCGCTGGGAGCCGATTTGCTTGTCGCCACCGGCACCGCCGCGTCACGGGCCGACGCCAGCAAGACGTTGCAACAGCATCTTGCCTCAGGGCGCGCCTGGGACCGCTTTTGTCGCATGGTCAGCGAGCAAGGGGGCGAGATCGATGCACATCGGCCCTTGGCACCGGCCACCGAAGTCACGGCCAGCCGGGCTGGCTACGTGGCCCAGATTCACACTGAACGACTCGGGCAGGCGGTGATCGAGCTTGGAGGCGGCCGTAAGATCATGACCGATGCCGTCGATCACAGTGTGGGGCTGGAGATGCTCGTCAGGCTGGGCGACCGGGTCGATGTGGGACAGCCGTTGGTCCGCATCTTTCACCGCGACGCAACACCGACACCTGCCAGGATGCTCGTCGAATCCAGTATCATGATCGCCGACCAACCACCGCCCCAGACACCGTTGATTGCCGAACGGCTGGCCGAATAACCGCTGCCGCGGCTCGGATAACACGCATGCACGAACCTGATCTCGAAGCACTGGTCGCCGCTGCGGTGGCCGCCCGAAGTTCGGCCTACGCGCCCTATTCCGATTTCTCGGTTGGCGCGGCGGTGTGGGCCACCGATGGGTGCATTTTCACTGGATGCAACGTGGAGAACGTTTCGTACGGGCTGACCATCTGCGCCGAACGTGTGGCGATCGGCAGCGCGGTCGCAGCGGGTCGTCAGTCGTTCGAAGCGCTTGCCTTGGTAACCGACGGCGCTGTGGCGCCGTGCGGTGCCTGCCTGCAGGTGCTCGCCGAGTTCTGTGAACAGGCAATCGTCGTGATCTGCCATGCCGACGGGCGGATTGCTCGCACAACCACGCTCAGCGATCTCCTCCCGGATCGATTTGCCGGCTGAGCAAGTCCGAGCCACGGGTGTCCGTTATTTTCCTAACTGGCCGAGCGCGATTCAGCAGCGCACACCCCGTCAGAGGGACAGGCACCTCTTTCGCCGACAGGCCGTCTTTCCGCAACAGAATCGAACGGGGGGCGAAACACGAGCCGGTCCCGGATGGTCGCCGAATGGCAATCGGTCATGTAGCTGCCACCGCCAGACGACGGATATCTTCGCCTTGGCGAGCGGCGTGATGCCGGTCAGCCGCCGATGGCACGATTCTTCAGATTCACTTCATCGATCATGTTGGGAATCAAGAACAGGTCGATAAACTGCCCGACGAAGCAAAGGCCGCCAGTGAACAACCAGATCACGCCGCTGATCGGCTTATCGGCGTAGAATCGATGAATGCCACAGAAGCCCAGGAAGCACAGTAGCCAAAGGAGATATGACGTCGACGAAGATTTCATTCTTTCAGTTCTCTTGTCGCGGGAGGTGCTGGTAGAGTAGACAGATTATGGTTGGGGGTGGCGTTGGTGTTGCGACGTGTTGATCCGCTTGCGGCCCCCATCGCATAGCCGACGCGCGCCGCCACGGCACGCGGGTCCGCCATCATTCTAATCGCGACGTACCACAACACCAGGATCACGCCGAAGACGCCAACCAGGGCCCATATTCCTTCACGTTTTAGTTGCCGCCCCAATTCCTTGACCTCTGCCGTCGCGACTTCCTGGCGTTCTTGCACCAGAACCACCAAGCCGTCATTTGATGCCGGCGCTTCCGGAAGTGCGACGGTGGAAGCGGATGCAATCCAGTCGCCTCGATACAACTCGCCCAGCGAGGACTCTCCGAGCGGATCGCGGTAAACGGAATCCGGTTGAATGGTGGCCAACTGAGTTTCCGTAACGCGAAACTCCGTTGCACTATAGTCTTCGGCCGGGCCCTCGCCATCTTGGCTCATGATATCGAAAAGTGGGTGTTGCAGAATGACGCCCTGGTTGGGACCGCGGCGGCCATCGACCAGGACAGCGAACTTGTCCTTGAGGTTGGTGTTTCGAAAGTAGGAGAAGTCACCCAGGTTGACCGTCATGCCCAGCACACCGACGACATCAAGCTCTGGATTGCCCTCGCGAAAGATGGGCGTTGAAACGGCGATTTTCCACAAGCCGGTTGTGGTGCTGCGAAAGGCGGCGGAAAAATGCGTCGAGCGAATTGGCGCGATGCCGGGCGGGGTTTGCTTGAAGGGCGGGATCTCGCGGTCGTCATAGGTCAGGTCCGCGGGGCCGCCGTGAAAATAGGTTCGGTATGCATAATTCCAACCAATCGACCGACTCGGTGCGTTGTGGTCGTAGGCGACCGCCAGCATCCGTCCCGAAGCATCGACCAACAGCAAGCTGGCCAGCTTCAATTCGCTTTCGTTTTGACTGAGCCTTCCCAGGTGGTCGTCCAGGCGTTGTTGCAGGTAGGCATTGAGCGTCTGCCGGGGGCCGTCGGCCATGAACGTCGTACGGAGCGCGTCGCGTGCTGCAAGCGAGATATCGGGGTCGCTGATTTGCTTGACGATGTCTGATTCTGCGACGGCGTCGAACTTGGTTCGAAATCCAACCAGACTGGCTTCTTTCTCGATCAATACAAAGTAGCGATAGATCTCTCCTTTAATGGAGTCGGCCGCCGCCCGCGCTGTCATCGAATTGTTTTCTCGCGCCTTGATGGTGACCAGGAATTCGGATTGCCGCATGGCCCGTTCGTAGCCTCGGAGGCCGAAGATCGCCATGATCGCCAGCAGCAAGATGGGGCCCACGAATCCGATCAACATCAGCGGCCGGCGGACGCGGGCTGCGTTGCGAGCATCGAGTGCGTCAATGACCGCTTGGACATTGGGGAAGCGACGTCGCGGGTCCACCGCGAGGCATCGATCCACGATATCCGCCAGCGTTCGGTCCACGCCGGGAGTGCGGCGGTGTTCCGTCGGTGGGGGAGAGGCGGTGATCAACTTGCGATATCGGGCCAGTCGATCCGCCAGGCCAGCAGCGCTGTCGAATTGTTGCGTGGCGGACTCCGAGCGGTGAGGAGGTGTGCCGGTGAGCATGCAGTAGAGTAGGGCCCCCAGGGCATACACGTCCCAGCAGGAATCCGGGACGGCCTTCAAGTCCGCTTGCTCGGGAGCCATGTAAAACAACGTGCCCAGCGCCGGCGACTGTTCATGCGAGAGCCGCGATTGGCCAAAATCTGCCAAACGGGGGTTGTTGTCCGAGTCCAGTAAAATGTTGGCTGGTTTGAGGTCGCAGTGCAACACGCCTTTACCGTGAGCGTGCATCAGCCCAATGGCGATCTCGCGAAACAGCTCTTCCGCGTCGCGTCCATTGAGCCGTCCTCGCTCGCGCAGCAGATCCTCGAGTGATCCGTTCTCGATGTACTCCATGATGTAGTACGGTGGGTCCGACTCCCACCCCACATCCAATAGCTGCACGACGTAACGGTCGGCGGAAAGAAGCACAAGCTTTTCCACTTCGCGTGAGAGCTGCGTCCAGTCGAGTCCCGACTGATGCATGAAGAACTTTATGGCGACGCGCCGGGACGTTTTTTTGTCGATCCCAATCCAGACCTCACCAAAGGCGCCGCTCCCCAAGCGGCTTTGGGCCTCGAATCCGGGAACGTCCACCGGCGGTGACGTGCTGTGCAAGCTCAATTCGCGGGCACGCTGCTGCTCTTGGCTGGACTGCTGTTGTGTATGATCGGGTGGCATGGTGATATGGTATCACATGGTGTTTCAGTGAACGATCCAGCCCCAGCAGGAGTCCTCGGATGCAAACCGTTCTACGGCCGCGTGCGCGAGAAGGTTTCATGGTTTTCCAACTCGTGCTGCTGATTTTGCCGAGTTTCGCCGCGGCCCAGGAATCGGCGGCGGGACCAACGGATTCAGCCGCCAAGTCGTCAGCCACGGCACCATCCGGTGCGGCTGGCGTTGATTCAAACGCACCACTGGATGGTCGTTCCGGCCGCGACCTGTTGCTCAGCCGCTTTCGCCCCAGGTCGAATCTCAAGGTTCGGCAGACGTTGCTGACCCAAGCTAAATTTCCGGTCGTCGATATTCACACTCACTTCCGCCATCGCCTCAAGCATGTTCCCGAACAGCTTGACGCATTCGTTGCTTTGATGGACCGCAACAATATCGCCGTCAGTGTCAGTCTGGATGGACAGCTGGGTGATGATTTTGACGAACACGCCGCGTTTTTGTGGACGAAATATCCGGACCGCTTTCTCATTTTTGCCAATGTTGATTGGGTCGGAGGTGGGAAGCGGGACGACCCGGCAACGTGGGATTGTCACCGCGACGATTTTGCCCGCCGGACCGCCATCGCGTTGACCGCCGCCAAAGAAAAAGGGGCGAGCGGCCTCAAGCTGTTTAAACAATTCGGGCTCGGCTATCGTAATCCCGACGGGTCCTTGATCGCGATCGATGACCCGAGGTGGGATCCAATCTGGACACGGTGCGGTGAGTTGGGTTTGCCCGTCATTATTCATACAGCGGATCCGATCGCGTTCTTTCAGGAAATTGACGAAACGAACGAGCGGTGGGAGGAACTCCATCGGCACCCGGAATGGAGCTTTCCAGCGGAGAAATTTCCGTCGCGACAGGCATTGCTGGAGGCGAGAAATCGTGTCATCGCGCGCCATCCAGGAACCATCTTCATTGGTGCCCATATGGCCAATAACGCCGAGGACCTGACGACCGTCTCGAATTGGCTGCGGGCATATCCGAATCTCTATGTGGAATTCGCGTCGCGGATCGGCGAACTCGGGCGCCAGCCCTATACCGCGCGGCGATTTATCCTGGACCACGCGGACCGCGTCCTGTTCGGCACCGATGGCCCTTGGCCCGAAACGCGAGTCGTACTGTATTGGCGGTTCTTGGAGACGTTCGACGAATACTTCCCCTATTCGGAGAAAGAGTTTCCCCCACAAGGGTTGTGGAATATTTATGGCCTCGGCCTACCAGATAATGTGTTGACAAGTGTGTATCATGGCAATGCAATGCGGATTCTTCCGGGCCTGAAATCCAAGCTCGACCGCTTCCGTGCGAACAAGCACTGATCAAAACAATGAATTCTTGTCAATGAGGAGTTTCACCATGCTGCGTGGTTTATGTCTCACATCGCTGGTCGCATTGGTCCTTGGTTCAGCCGCCACCGCCGTCGCACAGCCGGAAACATTGAAATTCAAATTTCCCGCTGGCCGAAGCACGACGATGGAAGTCAAAACCACGTCGTCACAGACCCTCTCGATCGTGGGTCAAGACTTGGAGAGCGGGTCCGATCAAACGCTCACCATCACGACGGTCAACGGGCAACGGGGGGCCGATGGCAACCTCAAAGTGCAGTCCACGATTAATGCCATCAAGGCTGCAGTCACGTTGCCGGGCGGCACCGAACTCGAATTCGATTCTGCCAAGCCTGACGCTGATCCGCCCGGCACGCAGTTTGATTTTGTGCTCGACATTTTCAAGGCGACCGCCAAGTCGAAATGGTCGGCCACGTTCGACCGAAATAATCGAGTGACTGCGATCGAAGGACGTGACGCTGCTTTCGGTGACCTGCCTCAAAACCTGCAGGACGCCATGAAGGCCCAACTCGACCCGGAATACCTGAAGGCTGCTGCCAATGACGAATTGGACCGAATTCCCAGCGACCCGATTTCCCGGGGCGACACTTGGAAGCGGACCACCACGATGCGCTTGGACTCGGGGCAAAAGCTGGCCTTCACCACCGAATACACCTACGAGGGAAAGGTCCAGGAGAACGGCAAGGAGTTGCACAAGATCGCCGTCAAGACGACGGAAGTCGATTACTCCGCCGACGCCGGTGCACCGCTGAAAGTCCTTGAGAGCGATCTTAAGGTCGCCTCCAGCGAAGGGCACATGCTGTTTGACAACGAAGCAGGACAGGCGGTTTCTCATCGCAACAAAGTGCAACTCAAAGGGACGCTCAAACTGGAGATCATGGGAATGGAACTGCCAGGAACACTGGACCTGACCATGGAGAATTCCCACAAGCTGAAATAGTTCGTGGGACTACCGCACGGCCTGGGCCTTTGCCATCCGTGGCGACCTGCTGCGAAGCATGTACGCTCCGTCGAGCAAACTGCCCAGGCGGTTGGTGGGGTGGCATTCGCTAGCCGAATTCGTTGACGCGCAACACGAAACGGACTCGGCTAGCGATGCTCCCGCCGTCGGACGGGGCGGCGTTGCACCAGGGGCACCAGGGGCACCAGGGGCACCAGGGGCGTTGGGCCGCCCCGCAGAATGCACCCAACACGATTCGCCCACCGTCAGTTGAGCACCGTCAGTTGAGCACCGTCAGTTGAGCACCGACATTGGGCGTTCGACGGCTAAGCTCGCGGCCAGCTTGACCGCCTCGATCATGCTGGTGGCCCCCGCTTTGCCGTGCCAGGCAATGTCCAGGGCCGTTCCATGATCGACCGAGGTGCGGATGATTGGCAGGCCCAAGGTCACATTGACGGCCACATCGAAGGCGAGCGCCTTCAACGGGATGTGCCCCTGGTCATGGTACATGCAGACGAAGCAATCGGTTTCGCGGCGTCGGTCGGGAAGAAACGCCGTATCGGGTGGTAGCGGCCCTTCGACCCGAATCCCCTTCCGCCGTGCCGCGGCGATGGCCGGCGCGATGATTCGCTCTTCTTCGTGATCGCCAAACAGGCCGTTTTCACCCGCATGCGGGTTCAAGGCACAGACCGCCAGTTTTGGCTCTCTGCATCGCAAACGTCGCATCGCAGCGGCGCTCAGCTCGATGACTTCCAAGATTCGCGCAACATCGAGTAATTGCGGCACGTCCCGATAGCCGACATGGGTTGTCACGAAACTGCATGTGATCTGCGCGCAGGTCAGCATCATGCAGTAGCGGTCGACACCGGTTTGTGCAGCCAAGATCTCCGTGTGTCCTGGGAATCGAATCCCCGCATCGTGCAATGCCTCTTTGTGAATAGGTCCGGTCGTGATCGCGTCGACTTCACCGTTGAGCGCGGCGCGAATTGACGCTTCGATGTACCGGTACGACGCCGCGCCTGTGGCCCGGCTGACGCGCCCCGGAAAAACGTCCTCCGCAGCGATGGCGCCCAAATCGTACACGGCTGGGACCTGCGGCAGCTGGCTATCGAGGGGCCATTGCCCAGGACCTAAAATCCGCTCGGGCAGCGGGAGGCCGCATTGCCGAGCCACCCGCTGCAGTACGCCGGCGTCGCCGAAAATAATTGGTGTGCATTCGTCGGTCACCGCCGATTCGCCCAGCAGACGCAGGCACACCTCGGGCCCGATCCCCGCTGGATCGCCCATCGTGACGGCTATTGTCGGTCGGAACAGAGCCACTTCGTTTTCCCTCGATCGAGGCATCGGAGGCGGCCTAAACCTGCACGCCAACCTGCGGAAACCTGGCAACAATGCCAATTCGTAAACATCCCTTAACAGTTTCATCCTACACCGGTCCGGCATTACGCGAAATTGGCCTCCCTGCTGGGGCGACGCAGATCGTGCCAGCACTGGGGCAAGCAGAGAAAATTTTCCAAATTGAGTTCACAGTTGACGCGCGAGACGACACTCGAATCCCAGCCATCTTGCGGTTCTTGCCGCCGCTCGATTTCTCAGTCTTGCCTTGGTCAAACTAGCGACAATCTGGAGTAGAATATCGTTCGCGTATTTTTCCCATTCTTCTTCACCCCATCTAACCCGCGTGGATCAACTATGAAAAACTACCTGGTTCGCTGTCCTGCGCTCGTCTCCCTTACTGCTTTGTTGTTGGCCGGCCCGTTGTTGAGTTGTCCTCTCGCCGCGGAGGATGGCTGGGTATCGTTGTTTGACGGCAAAACGCTCGAGGGCTGGACCCAGAAGAATGGCACCGCCACCTACGAAGTCGTGGGCAACACGATTAAAGGTACGACCAGCGACGGTAGCCCGAACTCGTTCCTCTGCTCGAATAAGGAATACGACAACTTCGAGCTTGAATTCGAAGTGAAGGTTCACGACAACCTCAACTCAGGTGTCCAAATCCGCTCGCAGACCAGGGATTCCTCCACCGGAAAACGAAAGAACGAACAATTCGGACGCGTTAACGGCCCTCAAGTGGAAATTGAAGCGAGTGGCAAGAATGGCGCCGAGGCTGGCTACATCTATGGCGAGGCAACGGGACGGGGTTGGCTGACACCTTCGGACCAACTGAAGCCGCACAAGCATTTCCAAGATGGCCAGTGGAATCGCTTTCGCGTCGTGGCGAACGGCAACCGGATCCAGACCTGGATCAATGACGTTGCCATTGCGGATCTGGTCGACGATGAAATTCTGAAGACCCATCCCAAGGGTTTTATTGGTTTGCAAGTCCACGGTATCAAGAAGGGAGACGGGCCCTACGATGTCTCGTGGCGCAACATTCGGATCAAGGAACACTAAGACCGGGACCGCGTCCGGTTGCCAACTCCTAAATGGCCGAGCGCGATTCAGCAGCACACACCCCGTCAGCGGGACAGGCACCTTTTTCGCCGACAGGCCGTTTTTCCGCAATTGAATCGAATGGGCGGCGAACAACGAGCCGGTCCGATTGTCGCCGAATTGCACTCCGTCATTTAGCCATTGAACCGCAGGTTCCGGTCAGACAAGCTGATAAGGAATCAATCGGTTGAAAATGAGTGATTCCAGAACAATGTGGTTCTGGCCAGCGAGCCAATATCGCGATGGCGTTTCGCGGCGATGAATCACATTTTCAATCAGTGTAAATAAAGGAAGTCTTGAAATGAGCATGTCTGATTCGCCTGACGCGCAAGAAACGGAAGGCGTCCCCCATGACTCGCCGTGGATCGTGGACACCACGCCCGAAACGTTCGAGGCGGATGTCCTGGCCAGGTCGCAAGAACTCCTGGTCGTTCTCGACTTTTGGGCTCCTTGGTGCGCACCCTGCCGTCAATTAGGGCCCGTCTTAGAGAAGTTGGCGAAGGAATATGACGGCGGCTTCATGTTGGTGAAGGCCGACACGGAAAAGGTTCCTCAAGCCGCCGCACAGTTTGGAGTCCAAGGGATTCCGGCGGTCTACGCCGTGGTCGATGGTATGATCGCCAACGCCTTCAATGGTGCGATGCCGGAGGCCGAGCTGCGCGACTGGATTGACCAGGTGCTGGTGGTGAGCAGCTTGGCCGAAGCGGCAAGACTCGAAGAGGTCGCACCGGACGCAGCGCTGGCCAAGTACGAATCCTTGGCCGTCAAGGATCCGAAGAATGCCGATATCAAGATCGGGCTCGCCCGAATGCTGCTCCACGCCGAGCGCATCGAAGAGACACAGGCGGTGATGGCGGAATTAGAGGCCCGTGGGTATCTCGAGCCGGAGGCCGAAAAAGTCAAAGCGGCCCTCGATCTCTTTGGCATGAAGGATGACGATCTGGCCGAAACGCGGGCGGCCGCCGCGGCGAAACCGGACGACCGACAACTTCAATTTCACTTGGCCGAATCGCTGGCCGGAGCACAACAATATGAAGAAGCCCTGGAAACCTGCCTGACGTTGGTCGAGCAGGATCGCCAGGGCGTCGGTGAGCAGGCCCGGCTGCTGATGCTTGAGATCTTTCGCGCGCTTCCTGGCGATTCACCATTGCTGGCGAAGTTTCAACGCAAGCTCTCCATGTTGCTCTATTAATTCGCTCGATTCAGGGCTTGCCCTGCAAGCGGTAAATTTCCCGGCATCCGAACCCGGAGTATGTGATGGACAAGTCTCTTCGGCTGCTGGTCACGTCGGCGCTGGCCGACCTGCGCGACAGGATGGTCGCGCGACGAATTCCGGGCGACTGGGGTGCCAGAACGCTGCGGGCGGTCGTTTCGGCGGCCTGCCTTGCCGTCCTTTCCGTGGCGCCGACCGCGGCAGCTGACTCGCTCGCCCTGGTGGAAACAGATCAAACGATTACCGTGCTTCGCGACCAACAGGCCGTCGTTACCTACAACAAGATCTCGCCGGCGGCCCCTCGCGGCGTCGACAGCATCTACCGACGAAGCGGCTGTTTGCATCCGGTCAATTCGCCGAGGGGCCGGACCGTAACGGCCATGTTTCCGTCAGACCATCCGCATCAGCACGGAATTTTCTCGGCCTGGGTCAAGACGACCTACGACGGACGTGCAGTCGATTTTTGGAATCTCGCCGGCGGCACCGGGCGCGTGCTTCACGAACGAGTGGTTGCCAGGTTTGAAGCGGAAGACAGAACGGGATTCGTCGTGGACCTGCTGCACCGTAGTCTGGCCGAACCGTCGGTCGATATCCTCCGCGAGCGATGGACGGTGACGGTGTACCCCACCGATGGGACGTACCACTGCTTTGACATCGACACGACTCAGTCCGCAATCACTGACCAGCCCCTCGCGGTTGATAAGTACCATTACGGCGGCATGGCGCTGCGTGGCCCCACGCGATGGCTGACCGATCGGGACGGCGGTGCGCCGCCGGCTGACCGGCGGGAAGCGAGCGATTTTGTGAACGATCTCGGATCGGACCGGCTTGCTGGCAACCACCAGCACGCAAAGTGGGTCGCCCTGTCAGGCAGCATCGACGGCCAGCCGATCAGCATCGCCGTGCTCAGCCACTCGACCAACTTTCGGGCGCCGCAGGCCGCGCGATTGCATCCCACAAAACCCTACTTCTGCTTTGCGCCGTGCGTCGACGGCCCGTTCTTGATTGATCGTGATCACCCGCTCACTGCCCGGTATCGGTACCTCGTAACCGACCAGACGCCCGACAGCACCTGGCTCGCTCAGCAATGGGCTACGTGGTCCGGTAAATAAAGGCACTCACGACGATTTTCGGACCGAATTGATGAGTCCGCTTGGTCAGAATTGATCTAGATGAAATAATGGAGGTCGAGCGACCGGCGACGTGTCGGCTCCTTGTTCGCTCGATCTGTTTTCGCAGCCGCCCGTTTCACATCCGCAGCCCATCCGCAACATCGCTCGATTCGCATCGCGGGCAGATCGCGGCCCTGAACATTCTTCTCGTAAATCATCACGCATTCCACGGACACCACCTATGAAAGCTCGACTCGCTGCCTGCACGCTGATTTTGGCCGTCATTGCTTCCATCGCACCCGCGGCGGAACTGACGTTGGAAAAGGGAGATCACATTTGCCTGATCGGCAACGCCCTGGGCGAACGGCTACAACACCAAAACGACTGGGAGACGTTGCTGCACCTGCGGTATCCGGAGCGCGATTTAACCGTGCGGAATCTCTGTTTTCCAGGCGACGAACCGATGGAGCGGATTCGGTCAGAGAATTTCGGCGATCCCGACCAGCACTTGACCCACAGCCAGGCGAGCGTCGTGCTCTTCTTTTTCGGGTTCAACGAATCCTTCGCTGGCGCGGACGGGCTGGATGCGTTTGTCGCCAATATGACGAAGTTGGTCGAGGAAACCAAGACGAAGGACTACAGCGGTCGCGGTGCCCCTCGGATGGTGCTTGTCTCGCCCATCGCGTTTGAGAATACCGGCAACCCGAACTTGCCCGATGGAGCGGCGCATAACGACCGGTTGGCCGCTTACACGCAGGCACTCCACGACGTTGCTGCCGCAACCGACGTCGGATTTGTGGACCTTTTCACGCCGACCAAGGCGTTGTTTGCCGATAGTGATGCACAATTGACGCTCGACGGCGCTCACCTAAACGCGGCGGGCTACCGAGCGCTCGCTTCGATTTTGGACCAAGGGCTCTTTGGTCAGGCCAGTCCCGCGACCGCCGGGCCCGGCACCCCAACCTATGCGGCCGTCAAGGCCGAAGTCGATGACAAGAACTTTCATTGGTGGCACCGTTATCGGGCCGTCAACGGCTATTCGATTTACGGTTCCCGCGGCAAGGCCGGGTCCGACGGCACCTATAACAACACCGACGTGATGGAACGCGAACGGGCGATTCTGGATGAAATGTGCGCCAATCGCGACGTCCGAATCTGGGCCCTGGCTCGCGGCGAGCAGGTCGCTGCGCAGGTGGACGATAGCAATACACTGCCGTTCATCAATCCGAAGACGAACGTCGGTGGCAAGAACGATCCTAACCGCGCCAGAGGAAAGCTCGGTTCACTCGACTATTCCCCAGCCCAGGAACAACTCAAGCACTTCAAGTTGGCCCCCGGCTACGAGATCAACCTGGTTGCGTCTGAAGAGCAATTTCCCGAGTTGGCGAACCCCGTGGCGTTGAACTTCGACAACAAGGGGCGACTCTGGGTTTCGACCATGGCCTCCTACCCGCATTGGAAGCCCAAGACCAAGATGGACGACAAGTTGCTGATCTTCGAAGACCATGATCACGACGGTCGTGCCGACGAATGTAAAGTCTTTGCCGGCGGGCTGCATCAGCCGACCGGCTTTGAAATCGGCCGCGGCGGTGTTTGCATGTGAAATCGAAGATTAAGGGTGGCGTAATGGCGGCAGATGCTGTTTACACCAACGCGCCGACCCAGCCGCTGTTTGCGCAGGCATCTGGCCTTTGCAT
>JAUIHJ010000055.1 GCA_030432015.1 bacterium | reverse complement strand
CGCCTTCGGCAAAGCGGCGGGCAACCGACAGGAGCAAAGCCATGGTGATGTCGGCCGTGTCTTCGGTCAGCACGTCGGGCGTGTTGGTGACCAGGATCTTTTTGGCGCGCGCGGCCTTCAGGTCGACACTTACCGGGACTTCGCTGATTCTTGCAATTTCACTTCTGACAATTTTCGTGAATGTGGTCGCGGCATCCTTGGACGCGGTCGCAAGGTCATCTACAACCCCCTTGCCGAGATCCAGGGTGGACGGCATGGACCGCACGGCCGAACGCATCTGGACGCCCGCCAATCCTTTGCCAACATCAGACGCAAATGTCTTATTGGCAGCGCGGAGTGTCCTGATTACCTCATCGATTCCACTTGTATCATTCAGTTTCAGGCTAAGGGCATGCTTAACGGCTTTGGCGATGCTCGCAACGCGAGCACCGAGTTCGGTCATGATGACGTTAAACGACTCGGCGAGCCTGCGCGGGATTTCCGATAGCTCAGAAATGGCGTGCTTTGCGAACCGCGTAACGTGAGCCCGCCAGTCTCCCATGACGGACACTATAAATGTCGCGATATAGCCGAGGTGTGCGTCGAAGGCGGCGCGAACCAATCCAGGCAAGTAGGTGCCGAATGTGTGCGCGAGGTTGTCCCGCACTTCCAGGATTGCGACCCGCGCCGACGCTACGAAAATCGACCATGTTGCCGACCAACTATTTGACATCACCGACGCGTAGTCCGCCACGACATTAAAGATTTCCATCACCGACCGAATAACACCGGATGCACCGTCGATGATGCCGTCGATTGATACGCCATACATTCGCAGCATTGAGTCATTGAAGATGGCCCACGTTCGCGCCATGCCGTCCGTGACGGTCGACCACGCGCCGCCCAAGTCCCCGCGAATCAATAGCACTCCGAGGTTCTTTATGAACCCTCCGAACTGGCCGCCGATTGCACTGGATAGCTTGTCGAGCCCGCGAGCCATTGCGGACTGCAGGCCGGCGATGGCGATCTCGCCAGCCAAGGACAGATCGCCGTTAGCTAGGGCGTCGCGAATTCCGCCGATCGCACGCTTTCCAATTGACAGGTATTCATCCAGCAATCCAGTCAACCCCTTGACAGCCGACTGCCCTGCTGACGTGTAGCGAGCCCACAACGCGATGCCACCGACGAGGAGGCCCGCTACAGCGCCGAGCGGAGTAAACAGAAGACCAATCGCGCCTGCAACAGTTGTGATGACGGCCGCCATGCCGGATAGTGCGGCGCCGACTGCGATCATGGCGCCACCGATGCCAACAAGTGCCGCGCCGGTTGCGATCAGCCCGGCAGACACCGCCGCCAATGCGACAACAAGACCCTTGTTCTGCTTGATCCATCCCTTTGCGATCACGATCGACTTTGACGCCCATTCAGCAAACTTAGTCACATGCGGGAGGAGTGCAGATCCAATCTCGACCGCAGTATCCTTGATCTTGCCCTGCAATCCCTTCATTTGATTGGCGAAGCCGCCAGCAGTCCGCGCGGCATCGCCTTGAGCGGCTGTTGTGCCCCTCATGATGATATTCAACCGTGCCTGAACCTTCGTCTGGTTTTCTGCCGTCTTGGGGTCCATCCCCATATTGAGCAGCTCTTGCTTGACGGCTGCCTCGGACAGGACAACGCCGTACTTTTTCATCACCTCGCCACTTCCAGTCAGGGCGGCTTGCAGGTCGCGCTGAACCGACGCATCGGCCATGTTATTAAAACTGGCAAGGTCAAACGTAAGGCCGGCGACCTGTTTGCTTAGATTCTCGGCCGACCCCGGATCAAACCCGAGTGGGATAAACAAATCCTGATTGGCCGCAAGAAACTTGGCGACGTCACCCTCTGCCCTTTGCACGACCGCCGCAAAGTCATCGCCCCATTGCTTGACCTCATCTGACCTGTCGCCGAACACGACATTGAACTTCGCCATGTCCTCCTGGAAGTCTGACGCAGCCTTGATTGATGCCACGAACGGCAACGCCATTGCAGCACCGGCCTTGGCGAGATTGGCACCAACTCCGGTGATGGCGCGGCCGGCTTGAGATACCTGCGTACTCGTCGACTTGAGCACCCGCGTAAGCGGCCCCGTGAGGCCATCCTTGAGGAAGAGCCTGACAAAAGCACGCCCCGCCTCGATGTCCGCGCGTCCTGCCATCAATTGCGCTCCGCGTCAAATCTGACTTGATCCTCCGGCGCGACGTAATGCCCGTCGTTCCGCTTAATTCGCTCGATCTCATACCGGACTCTCGCGGGCAGGATTTGCGGCGACTGCACGGCCATCGCCGGTACTCCCGTGTTGATAAACCGCTCGATGTCGACCTTCTGCAAGTCCGCACGCTTTATCGTCGCTACATCGATTGCGTGAATCCTCATCTGCCGTCGCCTCGCCATCGCCATCAGCCAGAGTTGACGTAACGTCAAACCACGGGGGTCAATCCCGCATTCTCCAGCACATTCGGCGCAAGCGTCGGCGGGATGTCGTCCGGGCCAATAGCAGACGGTTCGACCATCGGGGAGGGCGCTGAAGTAGTAGTTCCGGTCGGCTTCGCGCTTGCGCGTTCGTGCATCCCTTCCGCGACCGCTGCCATCACCGCCTCTCGCATCGCTGGCGGAAGCTTCGGATCGCTCAGCCGCATCATCATTGGCTGCAGCTCCCGCCAATCCTGATTCGCCGTCCGCTGCTGCTCCAAGCGGGACTGAATCTCTGACCATCGACTCGGTGGGAAAAAATTTCCCACGGCGCTCACGATCGTCTCGAAAGCGCTGTCGATGTGTTCGCGCACGATGCCCTTTGCGAACTCGCGATCAGTCTTGCCGCGCGACTGGATCTCGTCCGCGCAAAGGACAAGCAACACCTTGACTAGCTTGGACGTGCTCGTCTCGATCTCCGCGAGACCGCCAGCCGATAGGTCACCGAGATCAACCCCGGTTTGCTCCAGCACGTCGTCAAGAATTAGGCCGTCAATTTCGACGGTCCATGTGTTGCCGAGAGAATCATTGAACTTGGACATGTGGCACCTCGTCTAAGTGGAAAGTTACCCCCTGACCTCGCACAGCCAGTAGAGTTGAGAAATGAGCCCGATAACTGCCGTGCCTGTTGCACCGTCAGTGATTGCGACGGTCATCAAGACCGAGAGTTCTTGATTCGAGACCAGCCCGGTTGGCGTGATCACAAATGGGATTGCCGACAGTGTCAGTGAGTTGATTGTGGTTGCGCCGGTCGTAACTAAATCTGACCCGTGCGTATTGTCGGTGTCTTTCGCGTACACCGAAAAATCGACTGTTGCTGTCGTGTCGGACACGGTCGTTTTCATCCCCGCGAACGCAACGAGACTGATCGCGCCGCCGTCCTCATACTCCGCTGGGACGTGACTTGTGAACCGCCCCTTTTGCGTGACTGTCGTGGCTTTCGCGTCGCCGGTCTGAATGCTGTGACCGTCCGTGCCTAGCGTGCCAAGGATCAGCCCGAGGTCGTCATTTGCGGCGGTGTTGGGAAGCACAGCATTGGACGTGCTGTCGAATATCCTGACGGACTCAAGATCGATGCCGTACTTCTTGTTCTCCAGTGCCAATTTGGCGCGGGCAATTGCTGCCGACGATGAGATATGCCGATTGAGAACAGCATTGCTCTGCAGGTTAGATAAGACTTCACCGGCCATGATTAACCTTTCCTCTCAGGCTTGGCGGGTGGCTTATTGGTCTTGGCTTGATCAGGCTTAGCGTCATCAGGCTTTGGAATTGGCTTTGCCGGTGCGGCCTTTACTGTTGCGGCCGCTGCCGCCTCCTGCGCCTCAATCGCTCGCACTAACCCCGCGCGCCGATCCTGCGCCGCCTTGACGTGCGCGAGAACAGGCGTGAGATCCTTGTCGAGTTCGGCTAGCTGCCGTTTCAATTCGTCGATCATGTGGCACCTTATGCGGTCAGGGCGGTCAAGCTCGAATGCCCGATGTAGTTGATGTTGCTTGTGCTGGTGCCGATGCCGACGATCGCCGTTTTCCATCCGCTTGCGAGGTCGTCAGCCAACGCGATACCGCCAGCCGTGACAGTGCCGACGTAGATCTCGCCCACCACGACAGTGAAGCCGGGGTCATAGTTGCCACCGACAAGCACCGTGCACGGTTGACCTGCGGCGCCGCCATTCATGAATACGCCGGCCAATGTGGCTAGCTCGTCGGTGCCGTTCGCATCGAACAACCCATAGGTTGGCGGATCGGTCCCATCGGTCGTTGATAGGTACGCGGTTTGCCCTGCTGTCGTCGTGCTCTTGAAGACGCCGCGTGCATACAGAGCGCCGGTCCCTGGGAGCACTTCGGCCGCGGTTACGCTGATATCTGCCATTGGTCAAGCTCCGTGTTAGTAGGTCCAGGTTCGGCCGCTGTCCTGCGTCGGGTAGGCAGTGAAAGACAATATCTGTCCTTCCTTGAGTCCGCCGGGACTGGAATAGTCGAGCGTTACGTCGCCATCGAATTCCGTGTCGCCGCCCGTGTATCGGACGATTTTCAACGCGA
Organism: bacterium; assembly: GCA_030432015.1. Taxonomy (GTDB): domain Bacteria; phylum Planctomycetota; class Planctomycetia; order Pirellulales; family Pirellulaceae; genus ARS98. Next base: position 13,220 of record JAUIHJ010000055.1, on the reverse strand, counting down.
TGTCACCGCCGCTTTCCGCCACGGCAATCATTGCGCTTGTTGGCGAATCGCCATCGTGATAGACGATGTCAAACGTGATCTCCGCAGCCAGCGCAACAACTTGCTCGGTCTTCTTGGGGATCGCTGACCCGTCGCCCCGGTCGGTGGTTTCCCATCGCTCTTTGGGGTTGCTAATATTGACGTTCGTGGCGTGCGTGACCTGCGTGGCCGCCGTTGTTCCGGCAGTGCCTTCATAGAGCAGTCGCTCGTATCCTCTGTGCGGCCTGGGCATGGCATTGATTCCTTACTCTGGTGATCCGAAAACAAGCAACCGAAACCCGCACGCGCACAAAAAACGGCCGTGCAAGGATGCAGCCCTGCATGGCCGTCGTTGTGCAACGCGTAGGTGATCAAGCCTTTGCGGTTGCGGGTTTCGGTTGTCCGTTTCAGGTGGTTGTTACGCTCCGATTGACCCCTTCCACTGGTCGCCAATTCGCGGGAGTGAATCCTCTAATGCCGGCCCAACTGTCGGTCGCTTGGGGAAGGTGAATTTTCGCGACTTATCCGGCAGTCCGTGCTCGTGCATTGACGCCGCCATGCCGATCACTGACTTGCGGAACCCGATAACCGCGTCCTGTTTCTTGCGGTTAACGTCCGTCCATAAAGCACGCCGGTAGAATGCCCCTCTGTGTGTATGCGGCGCGGTTCCCGGTGCTGATGGCTTGCCATGTGGCGCCCGACCAACGCGGGCCGCGGAGAGTTTGCGAATCGAAAACGCGGCATGCGATATGTTCTTGAACGCGGCCTTGTTGGTTGCGTTCTGCACGGCCTTTTGCCGGTCGGTAAAGTGCGTCTGTACGCCGATCATGCCCGCTCCGTCATTTCGTAGGTGATGCGGGCAATGCCGGTGAACTGCGAGTTTTCGCGGAGGGTTGCAGGGTAGCGAATTGACTCGACCTTACTGCCGGCCCATGACGCCGCCGCAAGTGTCGATAGCTCGCGTCCGACGAAGTACGTGGCGATCTTCTCAACGCATGCCGTGAGAGCCTGTACCGCGCTGAACAGCAATTTGCCAGTGTCCTCAATCCGCTCAGTCAATCGCTTACGAACGATCACTTGGAACGTGCATTTATGCAGAATGTCCTTGGTGCCATCTGCCGCGATAAGTGATGCAATGTCCATGTCATCCTCTACCGCCACAAGGTCGACCGTTAGCAGTTGCTCACTGCCTGGTGCGCCTTGATCGGTTAGCGGCAAATCCCAGTCACCGCCGTTCTGATCGGTCGTGAACGCAAACCCGAAATTGGTCACCGGGTCCGCGTCAAGATCGACGGCAATGGCTGCACTGATTTGATCGATGACGGCTGTCATCACGCTACCCGTTTGGTGTGAATGGTCATGGTTGAATTTGCTTGATCGAAATACTCCCAGCACGGCATGTCCAAGACCGGGAGTACCTCGTATTTCGCGTCACTACTGTCCGTGATCGTGTCGCCCCTGCGCGGCTCAAGACCGCTCAGGTCGGACGACTCAATGAGCCAGTCGACCGATACGACCTGCGTGTAGACGCCATCCTTTGTGCCGCGATAGATTCGCTGCTTTCGCACCGCAGTTGGCGTGTGCTTCACGCTTGGGCTGCGTGCATACGTGACCGTCCGCCCTGCAGTCTCCTGCAGTCGCGAACCGAGCCACGTTGCAGCGTCTTGCATCAGGGTTGTCATACGTCAAATGCCGTGAATCCAAGGTCCATTACCGTGACGTTGCCGGGGGAATCGTTGGCGGACTTCTCCATGTGCGCCAACAACTTCAGCGGGCCAGTCGCGGCGGACAGGTCGAACGTCGATCCGGACAGCACATTGACGCCGTTGATGTAGATCTGCACGTCGGAGTTGTCCGTCAGGTCAGCCTGAAACAGAAACGGCGTGCCGGCGGTAAAATCGACGGTCGTATCTGTCGCGCTGACCTCCGTGGTGTCGTCGTCGGACTCGGCCAGGATGTTAGTGCTGGCTCCGTCGATGTGGCAAAACAGGCTGGCCGTGATTGTGTCTGCGCTGGATGCGTGCGTGCCATCAGCGAGGCCGACATTGAAATCGAATGCCGCATCGTCGCCATTGGTGTTGACACAGACCAGGGCATTCAAGATTCCCTTCGTGCCGGTCGCGACGCTGCGAATTGACAACGCGTCCAGCTTCTGCGCTTCCGCCGTCGCGTCGAACACCATCGCCACGCCATTGCCGACGCTCACGATGTGAGGCCAACCGGCAGTGCTCACCGGGGCTGTGGCGAATCCGTCCTTGAGGGCCAGCGTGTATTGCGGTTCGACGTTCAAAATCACGTCAACCGTGGTCGCACTGCTGGCCGCGGTCGATTCGACAACACCGAGGTAGTAATCGGCCGAGTTCGCGCCAAACAGAAGGCTGGCCGCACCGGCGGAATGATCCCAGTAGACCTTGGAACCCTTCAGCATGACCATACTGTCGGTCTTAGTGATCGTGGCAACGCCGCTGACCTGCAGGGCGCCGAGTTCGCCGGCCGCGATTGCGGTTGGCGCGAACCCCGCGCGACCATCAGGTAGGTGAAGGACTTCCCCTGCCGTAACAGCAGCGGTCGGAGTCCAGTCCAGCGAGCAGCCAGGTTGTTTGTAGAGTGCTTCGGCCATCGTGTGTGGCTCCTATTACGTGGGTTGATCCCGGTCGATTGTTACTTAGCGGATGACTTTGACTTTTGCGGACCCTGCCGTGGCTTTGACGTCGCGTCGGAAGCCTTGGCGATCGATGGCGACTCTGGTACCGCCTTAATCCCTTCCGGCTCGTCGATGCGGACAGCGACACCGCTCGCGATAAGCTTGCTGCCGATCGCGTCAGGCACTTCGCCGGCTTCGCCCTCGGTCAACTTGCAGCCGAACGAGTCCGCCGGATTTCGCAACATTGAAACTTTCATGTAATTACCTTGCTAGGGTTGCTGTCTGCTTATCAGGATGCGCCGCCGTCAGCGCGGACGCCGCCGCGATACTCTTGCTTGCTCACACCAACGTCGCTGTAGCCGCGCATCTGGACGCCCAGGACGTTGAAGTCCGCGTCGGCGGTCTCAACGACAGGCTCAACGCGGCCATTCAGGGCGACGATTTCAAGCACCGGCATCTCTGCGGGATTGGCGAGCATGTACCACGCCGCCGCGCTGTAGCCGGTGTAACTGGAGTTGCTCATGTACGGCGAAGACTCGACCGTGAACCGGCCACGCCATACGTTGCCGTCTCCCTGCGTGCCGGTCGCCGTACCATCAATCAGACGCTCCGACGACATCAGGCCGTGTGCAGCCGACTTGAGCGGGGTCGGTACCAGCAGTATCGCCGGCATGACTCCGAGCGGCTTACCGTCCGGGTCGGTCTGATCCATGAAAATGGTTTCCGTCGCCGCCAGCCCGCCGGTCGTCATGTTGGCCACGCCTGTATTGACGTTGCTGTTACCGGATGCGAAGAACGACGAGTTATCCAGGAACGCCGTCCACCCGATGTCGTTGAGCTTCAGCGCACCACCGCGTCCAAGTCGCTGCGGAACGGACGTCAACGCACTGAGGTCGTCGTTGATGTAATCCGTTCGCGTGATAGCCAGCATGCTGGCGTAGGTGTCGGCCTTGTTGGTGTAGGTCAGATCCGAGATCGCGCCGTGCTTGATCTCACCATTCGGTCCGACCTTCTTGAACTGCATGTCCCCGGTGAGACTGACGGTGGTGATCGTCTTGAAGTCGCGCACCGCGCGAATACCGGCAATCCGCAGGATGGTCGAGTCGACCGAATTCCACCCACGCATCAGGAATTTGTTTGCCACGTTGCTGACAACGTTGGCGATGCTAAGCGTGCTGAACCCACCAGCCTGAATCATGTTCGGCGCGGTCATGCCGAACGCTGCCCGCTGCGCCTCGACCGTGACCTGTGTGCCATAGTCGTTACGGTAGCCGTTCGACTGGGCGCCCAGCAGGATCAGTTGATTCAGACTGATTCCATGCGGGAAGCGGTCGTGCGCGGCTTGCAGGGTCTGGTCGTCAAATCGCTTCTCCACATCCTCAAGGCGACCAGTCACACAGACCGCAGCCTCCAGGACGCGGTTCGTCAACCGGTCGTCACCCCGGCTGCCGGCCCAAATTGTGGCCGCACCGGGCGCGCCGCGCTCCAGTAGTTCCAGTCGGAATTTGTCCACGCCCCATTTCGATTCAATGGCGTCTTCGGCGAGCAGCTTGATTGCGTCAATGTCGCGCGGCCGCTTCTCGCATGCGTTCAGCGCGTACTCGGTGATGGCTTCGACCCGCTCAGCCTCAACGCGACGTGCCTCGATGCCGTCCGCCAACGTGGTTTTCTTGGCAGGCTTCGCGGGCTTGCCCTCGTAGTTCGCCAGGAGGCCGCTTACCTGATCGGCACTCAGTTCGTCCACGTCGAAACCCATTGCTTCGATCCACGTTTTTTGCTCGGGGGTCGGGGTCATCTTGCTCTTCTCCTTGGTTTTTTTGCCGGCTGTTGCCGCGATCGTGACGGTGGTGTTGTCGTCCGCACCGTGCGAGACGAACGCGAAACCCTTAAGCGTGCTTTTGGCTGCGACGTAGAGCGGGCCCGTGAACGTCTGCCCGTTGACAGTGACGGTCTTGCCGGACTCGACTTCTTGGATCGCTTCCGGTCGTGCCTCAATGGATGCCTGCCAGACAAACCCGCCAGCCGAACTCTCCACGACTTCGCGCCGTGACTCAGTTGCAGCCGATGCGGTACCGGTGAGAGTCAGCGTTGATTCCGCGATGTCAGCGGCCGTGACGTTGCCCACCCGCTTGCTGCTGTCGTGGTCGAGATTGGCAACGAGCGACTTGCCTGGCTCCATGCCGGTCAGGTCAACAACGACCGGGAGATCCCATCCGTTGAGCGTCATCGCGCCGCCCGTGTACGCGACAACCGAGAACTTCGGCGGTGACTTGCTGTCTGCTGCCGCCGCCTCGATGGCGACATCGGCAGTCATTGCGATGATGCGATCAGTGGTGTTTGTGTCTGCCATATCTAGACCGCTGGTTGCGGCTCCGCTTGTGATGTGGCTGGCTTAATTCCGAGCATCTCCGCGACGTGCGGGATGACGTGCTGCGGGAGGTTGAGCAAGAGATTGATCTGCCGTTGCTGGTCGACGGTGACGCCGTTAGCGGTAGCCGCTTTCATCAGGTCGTCTTCGTAGTCCTGGCCGGCGTCGGAATAGATTGCGGACAGCGTGGTCGAGCCGTTTTTCAGCTTCGTGTCGTTCGCTGCCGCTTCGCTTTTGATGTCCGCGACCTGATGCTTTGGCCAGTCCCAGACGTGCGCCTTAGCTGCTTCGCTGATGACATCAGGATTTCCGCCAAGCCATCGATAGACCGTTACGGCGTGGTCAAACCAGACATTGAATAGCGGGTCGAGAACGAGGTCATCACAGTCGCCGCGGTCGACGTCTAGCGCCCCGTAATACGTCGAGTGGTCAAGCCGGCCTGACGCGTAGTTGTAGTCCGACGAATTGCACATCGCTTTGTTGAGCGGCATCGACTTAGGCCGAGCCTGCTCATTGACGAGCGACTTGGTAAACGTCTCGTGTGTGGCGGTTGGTTGTTCTGCCTTGGGCTGGTATGCGCGAGTACCGGCGGGCAACGCCGTCATCATTCGCCGCTGGATTTCCATCGTTGACATGGACGTCGGCAGGTCTAATTCCTCGGGCTCAAACGCCGTTTCGAGGAACAGGGAGAAGTCTGCAATCTGCTCAGATGCGGAGACAACAGCCTCACGCCAACGACGTGACGACGCGCCGAGATTGAGAGTTGATACGGACGCCGGGACGCCTCGATGCTGACCAGGGCGCGACATCTTGTACCAGTGCGTGACGAATCGAGCGGGTACTCGCTCGGGCTCGACTGCGTACTGCGCAAGCTCGTTGACGCTGCCCGGATGGGCCTTGAGAATGTCGTACCATTCGGGATTACCGAACTCGTCGAACTTAATCCCGTCGATGTATCCACGCGTCCCGTAGGGCAGGTATGGCGTGGCGCACATCTCGGTTTCGTGCAGGCACCAGTCGAGCTTGACGGGATGCCGCAAATTGCGATTGAACCGCACGACGCCGATGCCTTCACCGTCAACGTCGTAGGCGTGGGCAGTGCACCATAGCTTGCGGGCGAATTGGATTTCCTTTGCCCAGAATCGCCACGACGCTTCAACCATGCGGTTGAATCCCTCACTGTCTGTCTGCATGCGAAGGGTTGGGCCACGGCCGATCAGGTCATTCGTCCACGTTCCCGAGATACCAGCCGCGTAGCCGTTGTTTTCGATTTCGTACCGGCTTCGCTGGACGAGTTTCGCGCGAACCGCCGGACTGTTGGCCGAGTCAGCGTCTAGTGCGTCAGCGGGCGCCCAGTAGTTTTTGTATTCGTCGGAATCGCCAGCCGCGTCATACTTGGCATTAATGCCGCGTTGATGGTTGCGTTTGGCTGCCTGCGTTTTCGCGAACGCCTCAATCAGTTCAGCGCGAGGCTTAGCCGGTCGCTTGAGCGGTTCGCCGTATTGATCAAGCAATCGATTGGCGGTTGCGATCATGAGCCACACCCCGGCGGAATGCACCGCGTCATCCGAATGCCGAAGTGCTTCTTCGTCTTGGCGGTCTGCCCAGCAAGGTAGGCAGCCGCCTCGCGAAGTTCGGCGGGAGTGAACTGCTCGACCGACTCAGTACCGACTGTGACCTTTTTGGGGCCAAGTGCGACCTGCTCGATGGCGTCCGCGGATGTGGCTGGCTGGGTCAAAACGTCTCGCCTTAAACGAAAAAAGGGGCCGCGATCGCTCGCAGCCCCATAAGGCTCGATGTTATGGCATCTCGAAGGACTGGCCGGTCCTGCCGATATGCAGCCGCGAATGAACGCGACCCCCGTGTATCAGCTTTTAGTTTCGATATCCTGGCCGGAATGTAAAGGCTTGGATTTTCGGTTATGTGCTATATGTGGACCGGCCGCTCAAGGTATTACCTCCATTGTCACGAGTCGCTTTCGGCAGTGTCGACAAACGCGGTATCGGGTGGTCTCGGTCCCGTCAAGATTGTGTCGCGTGGTCACGACCCGCGTATCACGACAGCCGCAGTGAGGACACGCAAGACCGGTGCCGCTCGATTCAGCGGCCATCTGCTTCAAGGTTCGCGGTGGCTTTTGTGGCACCCTATAGCATCCTTGCGGGGCTGGTGACGATTGGCAGCAGCAGTCAAAGGTTAGTTATCTGCCTAACCGTGACACGGACAAACGCACTGAATCCGCAGGAACGGAAGCAATGCAACCTCAGTCATGCCAGTACATTCAGCATGGCGACCTTCGCCACAACAAAACGACATCACGCCTTCGCTACCATCCGACACACCAATAGGGTCGTTTTCCTGTGCAACAGGCGGCAGATAACAAGGCGTTCGACCGGAGTCGTCGTCTTGCGTTTCGCCATTGAGCTTTTCTTCATTCATCGCTTTTCCTCGGCCCGGTCAACTTGGTTGTTATTGTGATCCATTTTGCGGGACAGCGAATCCTACGCGGAAATGATCATCCCTGACTGACGCCTCAACCTCGAATGACTCGAGCCAGTCGCTGTAACGATTCGACCCGTCCCACCACGCAACTTGATATGTCACGCGATGATTGGATGCGATGCAAATCGACTAGACAACGCCGACAATCCCGCCACCGATCAAGACGTCAGACCCTACGCGGATCAGGGTAATGTCGCAATTGTCTGACTGACTTAATCCGTTTGATTTACATTTCCGCATCTCAACTCCTTGCACTCTTTGCCATATCGGATAGTGACTTCCGTGGCCCTCGCCCCTTGTCGCGTTCCCGCAGGACGCACTCAACAGACTTCGCCACCAACATCATTGCGGCGGAATCCCACCAGTGATCGCGGACAAACCGGGGCTTTCGACTCCGCGACCCTCGCATCATCATCTCTTTAAGCTGTGTGGCCCCTGCGGTGATGTGCTCGCCAAACGCCTTGTGGTTGACGAAGATCCCATCTGTGGCGCGAAACAGGCGAAATCGATCCGCGTCATCCTCTGGCAGCATGAACAATTCTTCCACCAGTAGGTGCCAGTGTGCCGCGTTCCATATCACCTCGTCGCACTTACGCTCCTGACCCTTGCCTCGGTTGATGTGCCAATTGTCGCCGATAATCACGCCGCGACTCGGCTTGGGGCTGCGGTAGTTCGGTGCGGCCTTCGCTGGGAGCCAGTGCCGCAACCCCATCTCAAGGCAGAATGTTTCCGCTGGCTGACTGGCCCACGTCTTGACCGCCCCATCCTCGGTCCAGTTGCCTAGCCACCCTTTGTCGATCAGCGTCAGGTCGACGCTATGGGCGGTTCCGTTGCTGTCGGTCGGTGGATTGGTTACCCATTCATCTGCCAACTGTCGAAAGCCCTGGAGAATCGCGACTTCAGCTTGCTCGACCGTTGTTTCTGACGTGCCGTGCGATCGGACGTTGTAGTCAACGATTCGGTGCGGTCGCGCGGCCTCACTCGCCATCGTGACATGGTGCAGCTCCGTCTTTCGCACGTCCATGCCGCGAACGATCATCGTAGTTGTCGGGTCGCACTGGCCCTGATTGAGATCGTCGGCACATGCACCGACGTGATACGCGGTGACCTGAACTTCTAGCTGTGATTCACGCTTGGGCGGATCGTTCTGGTACTCCGTGTCGAATGCCTCGCGGGATGTGTCTGCGATGAAATCAAAGCATTTTTGCAGGTTCGATAGGTGGACCTGCGTGCTGTCCTTCAGTTTCGTTTGGTCGAAATCGTGCGGATTGGACACCTCTGCGCCAGCGTCCATCGCTTCGCGATTGGCGAGATAGAATTGATGTGCCGCGCGTCCGAACGTGTCACCTTCCTGCATGCCGGTTTGTCGCAGCCAGCAATATTTATCCCATAATTCAGTATTTGTTGGCCACTTACGGATGGCCTGGACTCGCGTTCCGTCCCACGACGGCTTGATCTGCGGATCAGAGTACCGATAGGCCGCCGCGTCAGTGCTGGTGATCGTGCACAGCATGTACTGACCGAGACGGCGAGACGGGCCAATCATGCCGGAAATCGTTTTTTCAATCGTCTCTTCGATCTTGCCGGCAACTACCCCATGTTCAGACGACAGGCTTGCCCGTGAATCAAGATCGTCGAGCATGATGAAATCGGGCCGAACATCGTAGATATTGCAGCCCTGTAATTCGTCTGATGACCACCCGAGCGACATAATAATAGGGCCGAGTGGCTCTACGTCTGACCATGTCGGCAAAATGAAGTATCCATCCGCCGCACCCCATTCAACGTGAATGTCTCGCAGGCCGTTGCCTGTGACATTGCGAGCTCGGCTCGGCCACGGGTCGACGTACCGGGCGACAGTGCATTCCATCGGGTAGTCATCGAAGAGGTGGTTCGGAATAATCCCCTTCGTGGATACCCCTTTTTTGGTCAATGCAGCCAGTTCGGTCGTGCCATGTGACTTCGATGCAAGTCGCCGCCGTAGCTTACTGGTGGTCTTCTGCGCCTTGCCGAATGTGGCCGCGACGACAAGCGGGAATCGGACTTGGCGGCAAAGCCCGTACTTCATCACTAGGTACGTGAGGATTGATGACTTACCGCCACCGCGAGGAGCGGCCTTGCACTTCTTGGACCCGTACCGCAGCGACTCCCCTACGTCGGCAATCATCGCCAATTGGTCGGCGGTGAACGGATTATAAAAGACGTCGCGGCAATAATGGCGGAGCCAAGCCGCATCGTCCGCCTCTAGCTGGCGACGACGATCAGGGTCGAGCGGGTCGGGAATGATCAGATCGCGCTCATTCGCCCTACGCTTCGCGTGTGCGGCGTTTGACGAGCTATTGCGTGTATCTGTCACTGCTGCCATATATCATTCCTGGGTGGCTCAGGGTGGCTCAGGCGGGGGCTGGCTGACTTTCTCTCCTCAAATCGAGCCGGGAAATCTCAGGCAAAGCGAGGATCTACCCGGAAGGACCCAATCGGCTGCGAATCGCTACCCCCGGCAGTGATCGGCGACACGCCTACACAGCAAGATGAACTCACCTTGGCTGATCTGCCCCTTCATGACGTTCACTTGCCTGTCAACCCACTGCACGTTGTCGAGATCATGCGAGCCGCCATCACTTACCGGCACCTTATGGTCAAGCGCCGCAGACCCCGGTGTTATCGCAACCCCGCTCAGGGCGCATCGAAACCCCTGCCTCTCCGCAAGACTCATGAGCGAAGAGGCTGTAACTGCATTCGACGCAGAATCTCCTGATGTGGCGCAGCGACGCAGTTCGCGAATGTCGCTCAGCCCACGTGCGTCTCGCAGTTTCTTCAGGTGCTTAGCCACGACGCCTACCGATATCCCCATTTCCTTCGCGACAAGCCTGCATGACCCTAGTTGTTCGTAGAGCCTCCCTGCCTCTTCGCTGCGACTCGCCGCTTTCCCATCACCGCCGCATTCTGGCACCGCCGCATCCATATCGACCTCCGCTGTTGGCTTAACTTGGACAGAAGAGACTGCTTTGCAGCCTTGCACGAATCCTTCCATGTCACTATCTCACGTGAACTGCTGTTATTTACCGTGTGCGACTGCCGCATCTTCCTGATCGCAAGTGACGTCACTGCATTGGCACACCTTCTTGGCCAGTCATTCCCCTTCTGCCTGCGCTTTACGTGATTACTTTGGTGGCACGCATTGACGGCTACCACATACCACTCGCTCGACGTTCGATACAGCCCGAGAAACTTTTTTGCACGCCGTACAGCCGCACGCACTGCCATTCGTCCACAGCCCTTTCTGGCTCTACCGATAAAACAATCCCTACATTCATTGCTGCCCCATGTGTCCTTCCCACACGCATCGCATGTCGCACCTCGCAGTCGCTTCACGCACGCTTTGCATTTCCGCTTCCGTCCACGACTTCCGTCAATCCTGCGGTTGCCCACGGGAAACATCTGTCGATCTTTACTTTCCCCGCACTGCGAGCACGTGATTGCCTGCTGTGGCTGCGGTGGGGAGTAGCAATCCCGGCACACCTTCGCATTGACACTCTTCGTACGCCCGCACGCACACCTTCGAGCGGCCTGCATTTGCAATGGAGTTCGATTTCGTCGATTAAGCGTGCCTTGCCGCCAATGCCTGTGGTAGTGCTTCCGACACAACCCGTTAATATCGACCGGCAGATCACACTCCCGGCATGTATGCAGCGTCCCGCTCGACTCTGAACTTATGAGATCACCCACTAATCGCACCCCTGTCGACTCCTGTATTCCCTCACTCACCACGTCGCGACATCCTTGCCGATTCTTCGCACCGATCAGCCCAAGTCTTTTGCGTCGATTGCCGCAAGTAAAGCCGTATTGCCGCACCCATGAGAATGATACTCATGACCTCAATGACGATGATTAGCGACAGTGAAACTGAAACAAGTGTCATGGCATCACTCCTAGCTTCATCCGTGTTAGCACATCAGGTCCAGCCGTACTGCCGACGACGAGCCTCCCAGAATCGCCACCACTTCGACCGCGGTAATTCACGGTACGCGTGCTCCGTGACATCCATTACGGTACCTGCATTTGGCCCCTTGTACCCACACATCGGACAGCGCCCATTGCGGTGCATCTTGGTGTGACGCGAGACGGTTCGCGTGCAGTTGGTACATCTCAGCTCAGATTTCCATTGCGGCATAGGTCGGCATCCGGGATCTACGGGTGGTTGCGTTCATTCCGCCTCATGTCCAGCGATATCAGTCGAGACCGTGTCTGCTGGATTCATTGGCGCGGCCTGATCAGACGTGGCATCCATCCGCGTGCCTCGCTAGGTGATTAACTAGGAATCCGCAATATCCACATTCTGCTCAACGTAGATGTCGACGGAATGCGTCATCCGCTTGGTGGTGTCGTACACGATGTCAAACGTGGCCCGATGATGCTCAAGTAACCCGTGCGCCGTCGTCGATGTCACGATGGCATTGTCCGCTGCCTGCATCTCCCACGTCAGCAGGCCGGTTGTGGCGTGGATCGTGACGTTATTGGCGTTCTTGGCGTCCTGCTCATCTCGGCTATTGATAATGGTCCCTGTCGCCACGTCCTTGAGCGTCAGCGCGACCGTGTCAATCAGCGACAACGCCAATGCCGTCCCCGCCGTCGTGTTGCTCTGGAGTGTCGACGTATACGGTAGCGACGTCAGCTTATTGACTGTACGTGATGCGACGGTATCTAGTGCCATTTGATTGCTCTTAGCATTTGGTCAGTGTTTCATTGACAAATCCCGGCTTGGCCAGCGTCTCACTGGTAAACCCTGGTCGCGTTAGTGCCTCGGTTGTGAATCCAGGCTTGGATAGTGTCTCGTTGGTGAAGCATGCCACACCATCAAATGGGACAGTGCCCGTTGGTGCCGGGTCTTTCGCGATGAACACCCAGGGCACGCCCGGCAGCGCATTCAGGTGTAGTGTTGTCGTGCTCATTAGACAATGATGAACGTGTCGTTGTTCGATGGCGCCTCAGTAAGTGCGACGACGGTGAATTGACCGATCCCACCCACTGCAGCGTAATCGCTAATTGATGTGGCTTGCCCTGCTAGGTTGCCGCTCGTGAAGATGATCACCCGGCCGTTGTAATGATCTGCCGTTGCTTCCGTGATGTCGTCGGCTTGAAGCTCTGTTGTCGTCGGAGTGTGCGTGTTGGTGACGGTATCAACCGTGCCGATGATAATTTGCCCCGCCGATGCGACAAGGTTCGCAGCCCATCCGGTTGGTTGGGTCGCGTTCAGCTTTACGCCATCGGTTCCAGTGTCAAGCAGGATTGCCGCCGTATCAGTACCGACTTGCCCCGCTTCGACAGCAGTATTGACCGCTGCCGCATCATGCGTACTGTTGCCACTGACTGTCCCAGTGACATTCACCGTCCATGCCGTCACGAGATCAAGCCCGGTGGATGCCAACGAATAGCCCGTCTTAGTCGTCACGCTGCCAACCGTCGTGACATTGGCGACAGTATCCGCCGCTGGGTCGAAGTAGTCAGCCGCGGCGAGCGTCCTGGCCACCATCTCGGCATTCGTCGGCGGGTCATAATCGCTTAGTGCAGTATCCGCTTCGGCGTTAATGGCTGCCCGGTTAAATACAGCCTCCCGCGTTACATTGTTCATTCCAGCGGTGTTGTCTGTCTCGGTGAAGTGTCCTCGAATCACAACCTCGGCATTGACGT
>JAUIHJ010000813.1 GCA_030432015.1 bacterium | reverse complement strand
TGACGATGTCCCGTTCGTCCGGGCTGTGAGCATCCTCCAGCAATTGCTCGACGAGATCAACTAAAATCGCCGCTTCGTCCGGAGACGGTTCGACCGATGGCGGCGAATGACCGGCCGCGACCGACTCTGCATCCAGGTACGTCTCCTGGTCCATGGATCGTTTCTGTCGCCCATGGCGCCGCGCTTGCTGGCGGGCCTTGTTGAGCGTAATGGCACATAGCAGTTGCCACAGCCGGTCATCATTGGCCAATTCAAACTGACCCCGCTCGGCACGCCGCAAGAAGGTACGGAAAGCGGATTGTACGACGTCTTCGGGATCGACACGGCGACGCAGACGTTGCGTCAAGTTCTGCTCGGCCAACCGCATCAACGGCGTACCGTAGCTTCGCCAGAATTCGTCTGCGGCAGTTGCGTCGCCGCTCCGAAGTCCGCAAATCCATTCTTCCCAGCGATCATTTGTCGACATGTGCCGTCCTCGCATTGGAGCGAAGAATACCGTCTCGGTAGCCCCTCAAAACGGCGGAGAAGTCTTTGCGAGTTAGTGTAACAGTAATTCCCGAGAACGCTAATTGGACAACGCCGCGCTGTGGCGCGTCGTGTGGCCCTCCAATCGTGCTTGGGCGGTGTGCCAAGTCGCAGCGTTGCAGGGCGCATCGTGAGACGCCAAACGCTATTCTGATTGGATCACAGATTCCGCCCGCTGGAGCAGCAGTGCTGATGGACTCCCAGGAAAGCTCAGGCAGTTCGACGTCCAATGCCCGGTCGCAGGATATGACATTTGAGACCGTCTTGGGCACTTTCTTACAACGGAAGGCCGCGGGCGAATCCGTCACGTTCGCATCGCTGGCGGAGGAACACCCGGAACTCATGCCGGAGCTCGCCAACCGGTTTCAAGAGTTGGAGGCTTTCCAGGCGGCCAGACGCGGCGTTGCGACCGGTGTACCACGCGACAACGATGCCGCAGTGGTGCCGGCTGTCGAGCAATTGCAGGAACACACGCCGCCATCATCACGGCGTCGCTTGTGGTTCCTGGGGATTCTTTGCTTCACAACCCTGGCCTGGATCGGCAGCGGGGTATGGCAATGGCGACGTGCGGCGATGCTGCAATCGGAAGCCATGCGATTGGAAGGCGAACTGGTCGACTTGCGGCGAACCGTTGAAGAGAGTCGCCGTAAAGTCGGCAAACAGGAGAAATTCACGAGTGCACTCATTGAAGAGATCGCGCCCCTTTATGGGAGCCAATACGCCGGAGCCCCGTACCGCGACGTGCGTTGGGATCGCGACCAACCGTTGGTTGAGCTCGATGGCCACTGGTTCGAGTTGTTGGCGATCAACCAATTGACCATTCACCAGTTGGTGACCTACTGCCAAGAATCATTTGGCGACCAGTGGCGGCAACGGTTTGCGATCGATCTGGCTGTCGTCCTGCTTGGGCTTCGGCAACCGGCGCGGTCGACCGTCGCACTCAAGCTGCGAGATCCGAGGAATGGGCGGACGCTTGTGGTGGGTGACGCCGAGATGTCCACGGCGAATCGCGCGTCGATTCAAGCTGGCGGTACGGGGGCGCTGGAGCGCGTTGCGCCGTTTGCCGACATGCGTCCGGTTGGGGACCAATTCGAAATCACGCTCGACGGAAGGCCCGTGACGCTGACCGGGATCAATCATACGCCTCTGGATAAGATGATTCAGTATGCTCGGAAAACGTACGGCAAATGGTGGCTAAAGATGCTGGCGGAGAATCTTCCAGACGTGTTGGAAGACATGGGCATCGATCATGGGAGTTGGGTTTCGTTGCAGGCTCGCCTGCCGAACTCGACTGAGTCAATCGACCGCGATGGTGTCTTGATGACACGCGTCAGGTGGGAGCGACTGGCTGCCGTCCGACCGCTCGGCAAGCGTGAAGCGCTCGACACGTATCGCGGGTTAACCGCGGCGTTGCAATCACGTCACGCCTATTTCGCGTTAGGCGCCGACCGCTATTTGCCAGCTGTCGCTGCCGCCGAGGCATCGTTGGAGGCGGCCGTTGACCGTACCGACTTCATGCTGCAGCTGTCGCAACTTGTGTCGCTGGCCGGCGACGCCCACACCCGGTTGCGTCGTCCCCGTTGGGAGCCCTTGTCGGAGGCGTTTACGCCGTTCCTGGTCGGCGAGTACGAAGGAAGGTTGCTCGCGATACAGCCCGATCGCAGTGGGTTTCTTGACGATCATCATCCGTACCTCGCAGCGATCGACGACGTTTCGCTGGAGAAGTGGTTGGCCGCCGCGCAGGAACTGGGAGTGCAGGGTTCACCTCAATATGTGCGCAAGACAACGCGTCGCAATTTGCGGTTCCTTCCCTTGCTTCGCCGGCAGCTGGGAATCGATGCCACGGATACCGTGTCGCTGCAACTGCAATCGGCGGACGGCAAACACGAGCAGCGACTGACGCTGCCACTGTCGCCGCGCAAGCCACTTTATGGGTCGTGGCCCGTGGCCAGGAGCCGCATCTTGGATGATGGGACAGGTTACCTGCGGGTCGGTGCCATGGACGCAGATGCTCGCTATCTCGAGGAAATCGTCAACCATATGTTCGACTTCCGATCGACGCGCGGCTTGATCATCGATGTTCGCGGGAATCCGGGTGGGTCGCGCAACGTGCTCCGTACTTTGCTGCCGTTCTTCATGCCACCCAGCGAACCCTACCGCGTTGTCAACGTGGCCAAGTATCGTCTCCGGCAGGGCGACGTGCCCGATAAGCCGGACGGCTACCTTGCCAATCGTTTTCTCTTTCCGTTGGCGAGCAGTGTCTGGAATGAAGAGGAACGAACCGTGATCCGTCAATTCGCGACGACGTTCCAACCGTCCTGGCAACCGCCCGACGAAGGCTTCAGTGACTGGCATTTTATGGTCGTCTCGCGACCGGCGTCCGAAGGCGTCTATTGGTACGACCGCCCCGTGATTGTGTTGATGAATGCAAGTTGCGCCAGTGCAACAGATATTTTCCTGGGTGCGATTCAGGAATCGGACAACGTCACCCTGCTGGGCACGTCGAGCTCGGGGATGAGCGGTTATACTCGGACCGTCGAGCTGTCACCCGGTTTTGAAGCCTCCATCTCGACAATGTGTTCCTTCTTGCCAAGCGGCCAACTCTATCACCGGGGGATCGCACCGGATCGTCATCTCGAAGCGCTCCCCACGGATTGGATCGGCGAAACCGACGCCTTGCTAGACGCGGCAATTGGGCTGGTGCAGGAACTTGGAC
>JAUIHJ010000054.1 GCA_030432015.1 bacterium | reverse complement strand
AAACAGGCTGTTCGCCCGACCCAACGCCGTGTCGAGCCGCCGCCGGCTCAAGTAATTGCCTCGCCCCTTGACCAGCACCGAAGAAAATTCACGCGGGATGATGCTGTTCAGGAAGGGCAGGTCCTTATTGATCAGTTGTTCCTGAAGACTGATCGTATGGGTCGAAATGACGACGCGCCGTGGCCGCGGCGGGCCGGCCGAAGAGGTCTCCTCGGGAACGTCCGTCGCGTGCAAAATTGCCGGCACCAGGTAGCCAAAACTCTTGCCGACGCCTGTGCCCGCTTCCACGATCAAGTGCTCGCCGCGCGTGAACGCGTCGGTGACCGCCTCCGCCATTTGCATTTGCTGAGGCCGGAATTCATAGTTGCTCAGGCGAGCCGCAATGCGGCCGTCCGGGCCGAGGATTTCAGCGGAGGTCACCATAGCCGGTCACGATACCAGGATCGCCCGTTATGGCCTAGTACGCAGGATCGTACGCTGCGGCGTCGGCGGCGCTCGATTTGCATCCAAATGATGGCGAGGTTCGGAGGCCCGCAAAGTTGCTACAAACTGATTTGTTGGTCTGGTACGATGGACTTTGCTCAGGCTCTTGGTCCTTTCCCGCGGGGGTGAAGTCCGCACCACCGCAACGCATTGCTGGTCGGCTCTATGGCGATTGAGTTTTACTGCCCAGGTTGTGGCAAGTTGATGCGCACACCCGATCCGACCGCCGGTCGGAAAGGTCGTTGTCCGCATTGTGCCACCAAGGTGCAGATCCCCATGACATCGATCACGTCCGGTGCCGACTCGCCTGCTTCAAATCGGCCATCAACTCCGCAACGTCCGACAACGTCGCACACCACGCCACAACGGCCAGCGACCCAATCTGCGGGACGTCAGGCTGCAGCCCAACCGGTCGAGTTCACTTGCGGTAATTGCCAGAAGAAACTTCGCGTCCCAGCGGCGAATGCCGGCAAGAAGGGTAAGTGCCCCCATTGTAATGCGGTCATGACCATTCCCGCTCGTTCGCCAGCAGCGAGGCAACCCGCCAGTACAAAATGGAAGGGATCGCCGCAACCGGCTGCCGCGACGGCGGCGGCCATCCAGTTTACCTGTCCCGGCTGCCAGAAGTCGGTCCGAGTTAAAGCCGCGGCAGCAGGACAGCAGGGCCAATGCCCGCATTGCAAGACAGTCGTCAAAATCCCCCTTCAATCCACGCCGGCCGCGCGTCCAGCGACACCTGGCCTGACGCCGCTGGACGGTTCTAACGGTCTGACGCCACTTCCCAGTGCGGACAGCCTAACACCGCTTCCCGATACCGACGGGCTGACGCCGCTGGGGGCCTCAGACCCGTTTGCCAGCGCGCCCGATCCGTTCGCGGGACTGACCGAGCTGGGTGCGTCGAGCGGTTTGGGTTCGCAAGATCCGTTTGGCGGTGCGGCCAGTTATCCCGCGAGCTCGACCAACCCGTACGCCTCGCCGGCGGCAACCCCATCGTATGCCGCGCGCTCCAGCACATCACGAGGCAAGGGAAATCGCAAGGGCCTGCCTTGGGACAACAAGAGTCGGCACCAGGGAGCGTTCGTCGAGACCGCTAAGCTCGTATTGTTTTCGCCGGTTGAAGCGTTTTCTGCGATGCGCCGTTCTGGTGGTGATGCCCATCCGCTTTTGTTTTGCGTGCTTGGCACCATGATTGGTGGTGCGTTCGCAGTCCTCTACCGGGTGATCGTCGATGCCGTGATTTTGATACCCCTGATGCTGCAGCAAGAGGGCGCGGAATCGGCCGGCACGATCGTAGGCACGGTGGTCGGGAGGGTTATCGGCGTCGTGCTTGGTTTTGGCTTTGCCATCTTGTTCACCGTCATCTGGTCGTATGTCATGGCCGGCTTCATACATGTCGGACTGATCGTTTTAGGGGGCGCGAATCATGCGTTTGAGACGACCTCGCGCGTTGTGCAATATACGTGGGGCGCGACGTCACTCGCGGCAATCATCCCCTGTGTCGGCCCCCTCATTCAATTCTTCGCAAACATCGTGATCTTGAGCATTGGGATATCCAACGCCCACGAGACGTCGGGCGTGCGCGCAACGTTTGCCGTCTTGATTCCGTTCTTACTGTGCATTGGAGCGTTCGTCGGCCTGATTTTCGCGGGCATCGCGTGGGCCGCATCGTTGGCCAATTGAGACGATCGACGGCACTCCATGACGCTCCATGACATTGACCATTATGGGCGTTGTGACCAACCGCGATCGCAGACAATCTTTTGAAAACTTGCCGCAGCCTCGATTGTTGTACGCCGAATTGGTATGGTATCTGCGGTCAACCAGATAAGGAGAAGTGATGCCAATCGAATTTCGTTGCGAAAGCTGTTCGAAGCTACTCCGCACACCGGACGAAAGCGCCGGCAAGAAAGCAAAGTGCCCGGATTGCGGTACCGTCGTTGACGTTCCAGCCAGCGGTACGTCGCCAAGCGACGCCCTGGGATCGTCCGAATTTTCGCAATCGCCCCCGCAACCGACGCCAGGCGAATCGAACCCGTTTTCAGCACTCGGCAGCGGAATGCCGGAAAACGACAATCCCTACGCGTCGCCACAACTTTCCGCGGGAGTCCAGCCGGCAAAGCCTGCGATCGCGGGAGAATTAGCCCACAACAAGATCTCATTTGACGACGTGCTCAAGACGGCGTGGGCGATCACCATGGACAACCTGGGGCCCATGGCAATCTTCGGCGTCGTGCTGTTCGGCATCCAGATTGCGCTGGGCATCTTCGGCCAGGTCATTAACTTTGCCGGGCAGGCCAGCCAGGAACCCGTCATCATCATGTCGGTTCAAGCTGTCAATATGGTCATCAACTTCGTCGTGCAGACTTGGGTGGGAATCGTGTCGATTCTGTTCTGCACCAAGATGGCCCGTGATCGAAGGACGGACTTGAATATCTTGTCACAAGCGGGGCCGTACTTTGCACGTGCCCTGGGCTTGACGTTTGTGTTGGGCGGGCTCAGTTTTGTCATCGTGCTGGCCGTCGCCGGAACCCCGGCTCTGGTCGCCTGGATTACGACTCGGGACGAAGCGACCACGGCGATTGCCGCCATTTGCGGCGTGCTGATTTGCATGATTCCACTGATGTTGATCATGCTTAACTTCTTCCTCTCCATGTTCTTTATTGTCGATCGACGCGAACGGATCTTTGCGGCGATGGGACAGTCTCGCATCTACATGCGAGGCAACAAGATGACCGCCTTCTTGATTATGTTGGTCGTGCAGATTCTAGGCGGGCTCTTTGTGCTCTTCACGTGCTGTGCCGGACGTATCATCTTCGACCCGTTTTCGATCTTGGTGCTGGCGCTGATTTATTTGAACGCCACAGGACAGCCATTCGAACGACCGATTAGCAAGTAGTCGAGCGGTGAAGGCGTCGCGCGGCATTTGGCCAACGCGTCAGTTTTGAAGCGCGCTTCGGGCACCTTCTCACCCGAATTCAACGAGCCATCGATCTTGCCTGCCGATTCCACTTTTCCGAGTTGGATTTGGGAGAGAAGGTTAGGATGAGGGGGCCTCGCGCGCAATCCCCCTCACGTCGGCCCACTCCCCCAAGACATTGACGATAGGGAACTTTAAGTAAGGAGATCGATTGTCCGTCAATGTTTCGGGGGAGAAGGAGCTGGAAAAGCAAAACTACAAGACGCGTCAGCGGTGTTGTGGACGTTTGTCCGCAATTGGTTGCAGCGCGGGGGCCGGCTCATATTTCGGCGCAGCAACAGCGGGGATCAGCGCGACCTGAAGTACCTGCCCCCGACTCGCGATCAACCGACCCGCGATCAACTGGCGCTCACCCTGCCAGCCGTTACGTTGGTGTCTCCCATCGCGGACGAGACGCGATGACACCATCTTCCGGACTGCTCGCCGTGGCGTACAGCCGTTTGGGGATGCGACCGGACAGGTAGGCCCAGCGCCCCGCTTCACAGGCTGCGCGCATGGCCCGGGCCATGCCGAGCGGGTCGCGAGCATGTGCGATGCCGGTGTTCAGCAAGACGCCGTCGACCCCCAACTCCATGGCGATGGTCACGTCGCTGGCGGTTCCCACACCCGCATCCACAATCACCGGATAATCGGGATCACCTTCCTTGAGGTATTCCAGGCAGATCCGCAAGTTGTTGGCGTTCAACACACCCTGCCCTGAACCGATGGGACTGCCGGCTGGCATGACGGCCGTCGCGCCGGCCGCTTTCAACCGGCGAGCCGTCACCGGGTCGTCATTGGTGTAGCAGAGCACGTGGAAACCTTCGGAGACCAGCTTTTCGGTCGCGGCGAGCGTTTCGACCGGATCTGGCAGCAACGTCTTGGTGTCGCCCAAGACTTCCAGCTTGACCCAGTCGGCGCCGGGATTCTCCAGGCCGAGCAGGATCTCGCGGCCCAAGCGGGCGGTGCGCACGGCGTCCTGCGCGTTGAAACACCCTGCCGTATTGGGCAGCAGGGTGTAGCGATCCAGATCGATGTAATCCAGGATATTCTTGCCGGCCCCGTCGTAGAGCCGTTCGCGGCGAACGGCGACCGTGACGCACTCCGCGCCGGACAGGTCGAGCGCTTCGCGCATCTGATCGAACGTCTCGTACTTGCCCGTCCCCACGATCAGCCGACTTCGAAAGACGTGACCGCCCAATTCGAACGGTCCGGTGTCTGCCTGCGGTGTTGGCGGCGCCGCTGGCGGCTCCTTCGCTGGAGATTTCATGGTCATCCGGAATTATCCTCCACCCACCAGGGTCACCACTTCGACCTGGTCGCCATCGCGCAAAACGCGCTGTTCGTGCCCGCCACGCGGAGCCAACTCCAGGTTCACCTCCACGGCAACAAACCGCGGCGTGAGATTCAATTCGGCCAACAGGGCGGCGACGGTGATGTCGTCCGCCACCTCGCGCGGTTCGCCATTAAAGATAATGTTCATGACCGCAGTATATGAAAAAGACCCGGCATCACGAAGATGCCGGGTCGGTGACTTTCTCGACGATGGCCTGGGCCGGACGAAATCCGGCACATCACGAAATCGGGAATGTGGTCGGAACGGCGTTACTCGATCGCCACGTTGCGGACATTTCCCCCATAGAGGAACTGCATCGGGTACGTTTGTCCGACGTTTTGCTGTGCGAGTGCCTTGTTCCAAGGCAGCATGTAGGCCGCATACTGCCCGGTGTTGGCGTCGGCGACATAGAGAATGCAACCAGCCGGCTTGACATTGCTGCCCGCGGCGACGCGAAACTCGGCCACGCCCGTCACCATCAGGTAGCGAGGTTGCTTTCCTTGTTGGACGGCCAGATCGAGCGACACGTTGTGTTGGTACAGCCCACCGGCTTGGCCCGAGCGGGGGTTGAGCACCTGACACTGAAGATTGCCGGTGATGAAATCCAGTACAAAGAGGCCTTCGACGCCATCGGAGATGTGTCCGGTTGCAATCGCCATGGTGCTCGTGCTGTCCGACGCCGATGCTTGCAGCAACTCCGCAGGAAACGGCAATTGCGGTTCGGAGTCTTGTCGGGCGGCCAGCGCGCCGATCAACATCCCCGTCCCCACCATCAGACCCAGTCCGAGCCCGATGCCGAACAGGAATACTCCGTTCTGTTTCACTCGTTGCATGGAACAACTCCTCTTTCAATCAGTGTTTGCTGGATAATTCGTAAAACTCGGCAAAGATGACGAGATGCTGGTGCGAGCCGTTAGGGTCGTCAAAAATGCGGTTGGTGACCCGATCCACAAACGTCCCAAAAGTAGGACGATCAATGATTGACCAATGTAAATCCATGAAAACTTACCTGCAAGCGCAACCCTTAGAGAATGGTATCCGCCGCCGCAGGCGGTGACCAGCAAATTCGCCCTGGGCGTGGGGCAACTTTACCGGGGTGGGGCCGCATGGACCCCGGATTGAGAACCCGCTCCGTTTTGCATAAAACTAGGGTGTTTAGAGACCCGAATCGAATCCACGGACGCTGGACTGGGCTGCTAGCAGCACAGAAATAGCAGCACAGAAAAAACATCGCTCAGACGTGGGTCCCAGCGAGGAACGTTTCCTCCCCAACACCTCCCCTTTACACCGTTCAGCAGGAAACTTGATCGCTATGGCAACCAATGGTGAACTCAATCGCAAGCTCCGCATGGCTCTGGTCGGTGGGGGACAGGGTGCGTTTATTGGCCGTGTTCACTCCACCGCCGCTGTCTTGGACAATCGGGCGGCCCTGGTTGCGGGAGCACTTTCATCAAATCCGGAACGTGCGAAGGCCTCCGCGCCCGACTACGACATTCCGCCAGACCGCGCGTATGGCTCGTACCAGGAGTTGATCGAAAAGGAAAAATCGCTGGGCGCGAATGGCGTTGATTTTATTTCAATCGCCACGCCCAATCACACCCACTACGAGATCGCCAAAGCCGCCGTCGAGGCGGGCTTCAATGTCATCTGTGACAAGCCGCTTACGTTCGACCTGGCGCAGGCCGAAGATCTGGTGCGCGTGGTCGAGAAATCGGGGGTCGTCTTTGCGGTAACCCACAACTACACCGGTTACCCGCTGGTCCGACAAGCGCGAGAAATGATTCAAAATGGCGAGCTGGGTGAAATTCAGGCCGTCCGCGTGGCCTACATTCAAGGCTGGCTGCGAACTCGGCTGGAAGCAGACGAGCAGAAACAGGCCGCCTGGCGGACCGATCCGGCTCGCAGCGGTGCCGCCGGATGCTTCGGCGATATCGCCACCCACGCGTTCAACCTGGCGCGGTACATGACCAGCGTCTTTCCGGAATCGGTAAGTTGCCACCTGAAGACCTTTGAGCCGGGTCGCGCACTGGACGATTATGGAACGGCCGTCGTTCGTACCGAGCAGGGTGGGTTGTGGACGGTTACCGCGTCGCAAATCAGTCACGGACGTGAAAACGACGTCGCCATCGAAATCGATGGGACCAAGGGTGCACTCTCCTGGCGTCAAGAAGAGCCGAACAAGATGATGCTGCGTCGCAACGGACAGCCGCACGCGTTGTACACCCGCGATCCCAACGCACCATTTATGAACGCGTCCGGGGCCGCAGCCTGCCGACTCCCCAGCGGACATCCGGAGGCGTTCTTCGAGGCGTTCGCCAACGTCTACCGCGCGGCATACGATAACATGGTGTTACGCGCCACCGGCCAGGCATTTGAAACGGTCGACACGGTGCATCCCAATGTTTATGACGGCGTCGAAGGGATGTATTTCATTCAGCAGTGCGTCGCCAGTAGCGCCCAGGACGGTGCCTGGCTTCCCCTGAAACACGACAAGGCAAGACGATAGCCAATCGTGCAGCGGGCACGCGGCGAAGCAGTCACCCGGTGAAGTGGCTGCCTACTCCAGATCTCGCCGCAAGCTCTGCGGGAAATGCGTGGTCGACCAGCCGCCGTCCACCGTGACCGTCGTCCCTGTCAGGTAGGACGCATCTTCGCTGGCAAGGAGGCAAATGACTCGCGCTACCTCGTCGGGACGCGCCCACCGTCCCAACGGAATCGCGTCCTCACTCCAGCGGCGCATGGCATCCTGATTCGCCGAATCGGTGGGCTCGTGGTAGTCGTTACTCAGGTCGGTATCGATCGCGCCTGGCCGCACGCCGACCACGCGAATACCGGCCGGCCCATAGAGCGTTGCCAGTTCGTAAGTCAGTGCGTCCAAACCGCCTTTCGCCGCGACGTAGGCCGGGGACACACCACCGCCGCGCGTTGACATGATGCTGGAAACCTGAATGATCACGCCGCCACCGCGCGGCTCCATGGCCTGGGCGACCCAGCGGGAAAGAAATGCCGGCGCTGTCAAGCAGATCCGCAGCGTTCGTTCCCAGGATGCGATGCCCAGCTCTCGCATCGATTTGACTTCTCGCCACGCCGCGTTGTTGACCAGCACGTCAATCCGCCCCGACCATTGGGAAACCTCGAGTGCCGTAGCTTCGACGGCTTCCAAGTCCGACAGGTCGCAGGTCCGGGTCAGCACTTCCGCACCGCCCGCCTCCGCTTCCGTCGCGGCCACCTGAAGTTCTTCGGTCAGCACGTCCAGCAACGCCAGGTTGTAGCCCCGGGCCGCAAACTCGAGGGCCGTCGCGCGTCCAATGCCACGTGCGGCGCCCGTAATCATGGCCACCGGTCGATCGGTATCAGGCATCGTGATCCTCGTGAGGTGGCAGGTCGGTTTCCAAGACGACGGCCAAGGCGTCGCCTTCAAACACCCGGGAGAACGTCCGCAAGACAATCACGATTCCACTCTCACGCGAACCGACCGTCGTGCGGCGCGTTCCCAAGGGGTCGGTGACATCGCCGAGCGGGTCGCCGGCGGCAATCCGCTGGCCAAGGTGCACGGCAGGTTCAAAAAAGCCGGTATGCGGCGACGGATTACGAATCTGCATATGGCCCGCGCTCTCGCGATGGTCGTCGACTTCGTACTGGATCCGAGATGTCACTGGATGATGTGGCAGGCTGTTGGGATCGAGCATTTCCAATTCCGCCAGCACGTTCAGGCACCCCTCGACGTAGGCCTCGACGCCCGCGGCATCACACAGTCCGGACCCCAAGTACTCCGCATAGATCGAGGGAATATTGGCGTCCCGCGCGACCGACAGCGTACGCCCTTGCAGCCGATAGTCGGTCCCCCAGACGACCGGCAGATTAAAGGCGCGGGCCATGCGCCGTTGGGCGGTCAACATCCGCTGGTCGGGAACGAGCTTGTAGCCAACCAAGGGCCAGACACTCATCGTCGTGCCGCCGGTGTGGAGGTCAATGTAGTAGTCAGCAGTCCGTATCAACTGGCTCAGCGCATGCGCCGTCCGTTCGGTAATGGACCCATCGGGCTTTCCCGGGCAGGTTCGTGCCAGGTCGAGCTCATCGTCGGCGGTCCTCGTGCCGCGGAGAAAGGCAGCTTCGTTGGCGACTGGAACCAGCGTCAAACGGCCGCGTAGCGCGTTCGTATCGACAACCTTGGCCAACCGGCGGAGCGCCTGCATTGGCTCAAACTCGTCGCCATGCACGCCGCCGGTGATCAGCAAGTGCGGACCGTCCTGCTGACCAACAATTTGCCTCTTTTGAATCTCTACCATCCATACCCACCATGATTCGATTAGTTAGGGTTCCAAGCAAAACCGTCTTCAAACGGAAACAGGGGCCGTCGTCGGTGTTCAAACTTTAGCATGGTCATGTCGGCTGTGGTGCAACCAGGTGTATTGACGCGTAGCAAATGGCGGCACACCGGCGTATAGGCCGCCACTGGTGCGTTGACCCCCTTGGCAACCAGGAGGTGGAACTGGGTTGGGTCCACTTCGAATGTCGTGAGCTGATGGAGACTAAACGGCGGCATGCGTCGCGATGTCAGCATGACCGTCACGCCATGGTCAGTCCGCACCACCGCAGTTAGCCCTTGGTCACAGTTTGAAAAGCCGCCATGACGCGTCTCCGGCTCGTGAAAACGACCATTGTACAGGCCGCAGACGGTGAAGGTTCCTTTAAACGGCTGGCCGTGCAGTCGGTCGGTCTTTCCGCCCACCGCCATTTCAAGCCGACCACCTGCGCCAACGTCGTTCGCCTGTTGAACGGCCGCTGGATCGTAAAGACATACGAATGCCGGTGTTGTGCCACGAGCGACGATAGCGTGCAGCAGGTGCGTGCTGTCAGCCGGCGATCCGCCTCCGACATTGTCACCCATGTCGAGCAAACCGATGGGACCGGACAACGTGTCGGCCCGATCCAGGGCAGCCTCGATCTCCAGCAATTGGCCGGCGAACTCGCTCCGATGTTCCCATAAGTAGTCGGCCAGCGTGCCGGCGGCCCGTCGTGCGCCGGCGGGATCGTTGTCGGTTACGGTTATCACGGCCGAGCCCATTTCGGCGACGTCCGCATAGGGGAAGCCAAGCAAGATGCTGTTGGAAAGGACGCCCGCTTCGCGACGCATGCGGTCGGCCAACTCGAAAAACGACTGGCAAGGCGGGTCACTGGTCAGCTGCCGCTCGATGTTGATTGCCACGGGCGGAAAAGCAGCGGCCTGCGTCGGCTTAATGTCGCCCCGTAGCGCGCGGGCGATCATCGTGGCCGCTTCCACGCCGCGCTCGCGTTGGTCCAGGTGCGGATTGGTTCGGTACGCGATTAAGGCATCGGTCGCGTCGATCATCCGCTGCGACAGATTTGCATGGGCATCGAGGGTCCCGATGATCGGCCGATCCGGGCCAATAAGATTGCGCAGTTCCGTGAGCCAGTGGCCATCGGCGTCCGGAAATGACTCGCTGACGGTCGCGCCGTGTGGGGCCACCAACACGCCGTCGAGCGGGCCGGCGGCTGCCAGCTCGGTGCGCATGGTCTCGCACAAGGTGTCAAAACAAGCGGCGGAGATTGGGCCAAACGGCACCGCGCGGGCCGCCAGCAGTGGAACGGCCTCGATCTGCTGGTCTGCCAATCCAGCGAAAAATCCGCCCACCTCGTGTGGCGTGTCGGCAAGTTGCGTTCGAATCGTCTCGCCGGTGAACAACCAGTTTTCGCGAAAATGGTCCACCGTGGTGGGCCGCGCGATAAACGTGTTGGACTCGTGCAACAGTGCGATTATGCCGACACGCATCACTGGCTCCTCCCTGGTCGTCATTCGCGGTGGCCGGTCCCTCGCACAGACTCCGATCGACTAGTCCCAACGCGTGACCAGCGGGTCCGCCGGCCGTTCAAGCCCCGCCAGTCACCACTTCGCATCAGCATGTCGCCATGCCTGTTGGCCAACGTGCCAGCTTGTCAGCGTGCCAGTTTGCCAACGGCCTCGTAGTTCGCGCCGCCCGAAACCGTCGGCAGCACCGGCAGCGATGGGACCACAGAATACGAGGCCGGCTGGGAACTGGCAAGCGAAGCGTGCCCGGTCGCCTGGATTCAACGGGGTCTGGCAGCGTAAACGCAGTGTAAAATCTTTACACGCTGGGATTCCCGTGCCTGCGATCGATCATCCTGAACCGAGCATCACCACCCCTCGGCACTGCCAGGCATTGTTGACAAGCGTGTGCCGCTGCGGGGCATCGCAAATTTGGTGCGATCACGAGACGCCGCTATAATCAATCCCCGTTTCATCGCCATTAATCCCCATTCCGGCAAATCACTTCCCCCCTGTGCGGCCCTTCTGCTGCTTAGTAACCTCGGGTTCATTCCGTAAGCGGAGATTCTCATGGATTTGAACATCAGCGGACGACGGAGGGAGAAACGGGGCCGCGAGGGCATTCATACGTCACGGCGGCGGGATGGCCTCCGGAGCCAATGAAGGTCTGCTGGTAGCGGCGACCAGCCGTACGCTCCTGTCGTGCAACACTTCCAGGAAAACCGCAGATCGAGCAATGCTGCCGAACTCCAGCCTCGCGCCCACCGGTTTGGCGGTCGTTGGCCAAGAGATCTTCGTGACTTGCGGGGGTAAGGACGAACTTCGTCAACATGGTGTTCTAACCACGATGCGAGACTCCAGGAACGCTCGATTACCTTCCCAACCAGACTCCAGATTTACGAGAATCCTATGCCGACTGATATCACTTTGACAATGATGCGTGAATCGTTGTATGCCGCCGTGGTCGCCGACGCGATGGACTCGCTGGGCTTTCGGCATCAGTCGCCTCGGGTTTGCCTGCGTCCTTACAGCGGCGATGCGCTGATGGTCGGGCGATGCAAGACAACGTTGTGGGCCGACATGTACCACGAAGATCCGCGGCCGTACGAACTGGAGCTGCGCGCAGTCGACAGTTGTCAGGCGGATGACATCATGATCGCGGCGGCCAGTGGTTCGTGTCATTCAGCGCTGTGGGGCGAGCTGCTTTCCACAGCCGCTCAAAATTCCGGCGCGGTGGGCGCCATCGTCGATGGTGCCGTTCGTGACGTCGCTAAGATGCGAGCTATGCAATTCCCCGTTTTTGCGCGTCAGACGAGCGTCTATGACAGCCAGAACCGCCAGCGCGTGATCGACTTGGATGTCCCGGTCGAGATTGCCGGAGTGCGGTTTTGCCCCGGTGATCTTGTGTTCGCGGATCTGGACGGAATCGTTGTCGTGCCACAGGAAATCGAAGCTGAAGCGATCAGTCGCGCCTGGCAAAAGGTTCACGACGAGAACCGCACGCGGGATGCGATTCGTGGTGGACTGAAAGCGACCGAGGCCTATCAGAAATACGGCGTCCTGTGACCCGGCCCCTGCGGCAGGTGGGCCACGTTACTCGGCAAACGGTTTGCCGTATCGTATCAGCACGGTGCTGACGCCGCCGTTCGCATCAGACGTGACCACATACAGCCGGTCATACTCGCCAGCTTCGTTGATATCCGTGCCCGGACGGCCACCCAGCAATTTCGCCAACTGTGGCGTTGTTGTGCTGTGGCCGACCACCAAATGGCGTCCCCCGGTATCCTGCAGTGTCTTGACCAACGCTGGCAGGTTACGTGGATCGTACAGACCCACGGCAAGGTCAAGACGCTTGGCAATCGGCGCGGCGGTGTCTCGCGTCCGGATATAGTCGGTGCTGTGCACGTAATTCACATTGGCGTCACGTAGCGTGTCGGCGAGTTGCTCCGCGCGTTGTTTACCGGCAGCGGAAAGCTCGGGGTCACGACTGGCGTCCACTTTCTCCGCATGGCGTACCAGGAAAACGACGAAGGGTTCCGTCGCCGACGTCACCGAGGCCGAAAGCTGACATCCCATAAACACGAACAGGAGGCCGACGAAAAACCGGTCGCAGGATGGCGGTCGTTTCATGGGAGGGATTCACTCCGTGGTTTGCGTTGGTCTGGTTGGGCAGCCGCAGGCGATCCGGCTCGGTTATCAGAGCGCGTCGTGATAAATTCCAATTACATCATCCAGCGAGGCGTTGCGCGGATTGACCTGAAACAGCCGTTTGATGGCAAAGGCTTTGGTGGCGAAACCGGCCAATTGGTCTGCCGTGCCGCCGATGTCCCGAATCCGCTCGGGAATCCCGATCTCCTGCTTTAGTCGTTCCACACCCGCGATCGTGACTTCAGCAGCCTCCGCCGGTGGGAGCCCAGCGACCGGTTCGCCGAGCAAGCTTCCGATCCGCGCGAAAGTCTCAGTTCGTTGCGGCAGGTTGAACCGCATCACAAAGGGCAGCAGCAAACCATTCCCCGCCCCGTGCGAACAGTGCAGCGCGCCGCCCAACGGGTATTCCAACGCGTGGACCAGCGCGACTCCAGCATTGGAAAATGCCAACCCGGCCAACGTGGCAGCCAGCGCCATGCCGTCGCGGGCCGCGGTATTGCCCGGTTCGTTTACGGCTGCCACCAGATGCTGTCCCACTAAAGCGATTGCTTTCTCTGCCATGATGTCGCCGACCGGAAAGCGACCTTCATAGGCAGAGGCTTCACCTGCGGGAATTTGCATCTGAGTGAAGTCGGTGGCCGTGTACGCTTCGATGGCGTGGGTCAACGCGTCGATGCCGCTATCGGCAGTCACCTGCTGCGGGCAACTGTACGTCAACTCCGGATCGACCACCGCCAGGGTTGGCCGCAGCCAGTTGCTCAGCATGCTGACTTTCATCTGGTTGGCCGTGTCGGTCAGCACGGCGGCATGGGAAACCTCGCTGCCGGTGCCTGCAGTGGTTGGCACGCAAATCAAGGGGAGCACGGGACCGGGGACGCGGTCGAATCCGAAATAGTCAGCTGGGGTTCCGCCGTGAGAAAGGACCGTCGCGGTAAACTTGGCGAGGTCCATGTTGCTCCCGCCACCGAGCCCGAGGACCGCATCGGGTTCGAACTCGCGGGCTGCGGCGATGGCCAGGTCGGCAACTTCCAGGGATGGCTCCGCTTCGCTGCCATCAAACAGCTCGGCCACAATCCCGGCTTCTGACAGCGGTGCCAGCACCCGGTTCACAATTCCCACCTCAACCAGCGTCTGATCGGTCACCACCAAGACGCGTCGGATCGCTCGCCGGGCCGCCAAGCCACCCAACTGGCGGATAGAGCGTGGGCCAAAGGTGAGCTGTCCAGCCGAATAAAAATTCCAGGTGGTGCGCATGGAGTGGGGCTCGCTGTGGTGGCGAAGGCGGGACGTTGGGGCGGCTATTTGATGTGGTTTTTCAGCAGGTTGGCGACCATCTCGGGATTGTCGGTAGCGATCAATTGATCGATTTTTTCCTGCTTTTCGCCCAGTGCCAGCAAGTGGGTGGTCAGCGTTTTCCAGTGTTGCTGCCGCTTCTTGCCTTCGGTCAGATAGAGTTCTGTGACCAGTTCCTGAGCCCGTTGCAGGGCGATGGCCTCGCGGTTGTCGTAAAAGTTCTTGATTGCTTTCTGCTGAAACGTCGATCGTTTTGCCATTTTTGGCTCCTGATTTGTTGCGAAGTCGCCTATCGTGTCAAAATTGGCCGATTCCGTCCAGGCGCGCTCATGCGGCATTTTTTCGTCCCGGCTTAGCGCGTATCGCACGGCGCGGTAGATTTTGAGGGTGCCGCTTGGTACTATTTTCCGGTCCCTTTTGAGGCCTTTTCTTCGTCATCCCGAGCCCCCAGATCCGCGATGCCACTTGTCAAATTTACGAATGAGAAGAAGGAAATCGAAGTCCCTGAAGGTGCCGTGCTCCGCACCGAAGCGATTAAGGCCGGCATCAATTTGAATTGCGGCGTCAACGGCTACGGAAAAGACATCAACAAGTTCATGAATTGCAAGGGCTTGGGGATGTGTGGCACCTGCCGCGTCAACATCACCAAAGGGATTGAGAACACCAATAAAATGACGACTCGCGAATGGGTAAAATTCAAGACACCCATTTCGGTACCGCCCGATCCCATTCCGTGTTTGGCATACGTTGGAAACGAAGAGACGATGCGTCTGGCCTGCATGACAAAAGTGCTCGGCGACATCGAAGTCGAAAGCGGCCCCGACATCAGCCTGTTCGGTGAAAACTTCTTTAGCTAGTTGCGTTGCGGCGGCCCTTTCCCGAATACGCCGCTGGACTCGTAAGGCACCCACACGATGACTCTCTGGGGATGCGCGAACATTGAAACAGATCATCGCCATCGTGAAACCGTACCTGGCCGAGAAGGTATTGGAGAGCCTGGAACGGGCTCCCTTGGAGGCGCTGACGGTTCGCGAGGTGAAGGGATTCGGTCGCCAAAAGAGCTATCTCGACGAGTACGGCGAAACCGAATATTCGCTCGCCTTCTTGCCGAAAGTGGAGATCGAAATGTGGGCTGATGATGCCCGCGTCGCCGAGATTGTCAACAAAATCGTTGCCGTCGCGCGAACAGGCCGGATGGGAGATGGCAAAGTCTTTGTCCTCCCGATCGGCGCCTTTCAGGATCTGGCCGATCACTCGGCAGAAACCAAGGTCCAGGTCTGAGTTCACCACCGGCCGGACCCGCTGTCGCTTGGTGGCGCAGACATATGGAATCGAAACGTCTCGCCTAAATGGCCGAGTGCGATTCAGCAGCGCACAACCCGTCAGCGGAGCAGGCACCTTTTTCGTCGACAGGCCGTCTTTCCTCAATTGAATCGAATGGGCGGCGAGAAACGAGCCGGTCCCGGATTGCGGCCGAATTGCACTCGGTCATTTAGCTGAGCAACGCGCTAATCGGCCGGCCCTTGCTGATCACCAGCGGTCGGCCGAGCGGATCATGGATCTGGGTTTCTGGGGGGTACCCCAGACTGTCGAAGATCGTGGCGGCAAGATCTTGGGGTTCAACCCGGCCGCTCGATGGATAACCACCCTGGGCATCGGACGCGCCGTAGACGCGTCCGCCTTGAATCCCGCCGCCGGCCAAGGCCGCCGAAAAAACATGCCCCCAATGGTCTCGTCCGCCCCGCGGGTTGACCTTCGGCGTACGTCCGAATTCGCCCATCCAGACCACCAGCGTGTCATCCAGCATGCCGCGCTGCTGCAGGTCTTCCAGCAAGGCCGAATACGCCTGATCCATCGGCGGCATGAGCGCCTGCTTCAGCCGTTCGCTGTTCTTCGCGTGTGTGTCCCAGGCGGGTGCGACCGCTTCGTCATCCTTCCAACGCGTCCAATTCACCTGAACCAACGACACACACGACTCGACCAACCTCCGTGCCATCAAGACGCTCTGTCCGAATCGATTACGCCCGTAGCGGTCACGCATGCTGTCGGATTCCTGTTCGATCGCAAACGCGGCCCGCGCGGCCGGTGATCGCAACAGGTCAAATGCCTTTTGCCGGAGCCCGTTCCAACGCTCCACCGAGCCGCCCCGGTCAAGGCGATCCAAATGGCCGTTGACGTTGGCTAACAACGAGCGCCGTCGATCAACACGCAGCGGCGAAATGTCGGTCGGAAGTTTCAGATCGGGGACTTGAAAATCTGCTGCGTTCGGGTCGCAGTCGAGCAACCAGGGGTCAGCCGTGTGTCCTAGCCAGCCGGCGTCTTGCCCCGGCCAGACGATGCGGCCGGTATTCCAGATCTCTTCGGGTAACCGTACGGATGCAGGCAGGCTTCCTCCGTCACCCACCAAATGCCGCACCACTGCTCCCATGCACGGCCAGTCGTTGGGCGCGCCTGGGTTGGCGTTCTCCTTGTTGGTCGGCTGGTGCGGACGACCGGTCAACATCCAATAACCGCTGGAGGAATGTGCGTTGTCGTTGGTTGACATCGCCCGCAGAACGCCAATCTGGTCGGTCAGCTTGGCGGTCAGCGGCATGAGCTCGCCAACCCGCAGTCCGGGTGTGGCCGTCGCGATCGGTTTGAAGTCGCCGCGAATCTCCGCGGGTGCGTCCGGCTTAGGGTCCCAGGTTTCATGTTGCGGTGGCCCACCGAGCAAGAACAGCACGATGCATGCTTTGGCGCGACGCGCCGGATGCGGAGCCACCGGCGCGGCAGTTTCGCTGGCCGCGGTGCCGGCCAGCAGCTGCGGCATGCTCAGCCCGAACGCACTTAATCCGCCCACGCGCATCCATTCGCGGCGGTTCAGTCCGTCGCACAATCGTGTCGGCTGTTCATACAGGGAGAGCATGGATGACGGCTTTCTGCGGTTGGCGTCGAAACGTCTGTCGCCACGGCAACTGAATTCAGCGACCGATGCGGACATCGTAGCACGCCTGCAAAACTTCTGTCAAAAACGGTTATTGCGGAGCCGGGATGCGTGGTTCTTGGCGTCCGGCGAAGTCGGTACGGCAATCATGATCGCAGCACCTGATGAAACAGCGGGTACGCCACATCGCCGTTCCAGCGGTGCCCTCCCTTGAATTCGTCAAAATGAAGCTGGCCCGCCGCACCGAGTGCCTCATAAACGCGACGGAGCCGCATACGGAAGGTGTCGTCCCAATTCGGCACGACGAGCCCGTCGTTCGATCCGACTTCCCAAACGCAAGGTCGGGGTGCAATCAGCGAACCAATTTCGGAGTAGTCGCCGTATTTCAACAGGCCCGGGATGACCTGTCCGCCGCAACTGTACCGCCCCGCCATCCGCTCCTGCATCAGGTTCAGCGCGCCGCTAACCGCCGCCACGTTGATGCGCTTGTCCATGGCCGCGGCCACCATCGTCATGCGCCCTCCGTACGAGAGACCCGCACACCCAATACGATCGGCGTGGACTTCGGAGCGGCTCTGCAGCAGGTCGATCGCCCAGCGAATGTCGCGGAGGTTCTCC
Source organism: bacterium (assembly GCA_030432015.1). Classification (GTDB taxonomy): domain Bacteria; phylum Planctomycetota; class Planctomycetia; order Pirellulales; family Pirellulaceae; genus ARS98. The sequence continues at coordinate 308 of JAUIHJ010000054.1, read as the reverse complement.
GTCAACGGAAGTTTGCCGAGGGCTTGCAGGCGAACCAACGTCACCGCGCAGGGGTCGCTACCGTACTTGTCGCGTTCCACTCGACGACCAAACGGGACCAGGCACGGCGCGGCGACAACATAACCGCGGCGGACAAACTGCAGGCCATAGTCGTAATGTGCACCGCGGATGCTCTTTGCCACACCAGGCAAATCCGTGCGACCGACGATCGGGTGATGCCCGTGATCCCCGTGCCCATGGACACAAACGATGCCTGGCACGCGCTGTCCCGGTGCCAAACCAACCGGGACCAGCAGGTAAACGGGTAA
>JAUIHJ010000812.1 GCA_030432015.1 bacterium | reverse complement strand
TGAAGCAATGCGCCGGCCACGCCGGTGCAAACGTCCTTTCCAAAGGGTTCACCCGATGACACGCCCCATCCTGGTCATTCCCGGCGACGACCCGCAGATGATTGCCGACTCGCCCCATCTGGATCGTCTGGCGGAACTGGTTGAGCTGCGCGTTTTTCGTGATCGTCCCGGGTCGCTGCTCGAGCAACTCGACCGCGCCAAGGATGCCGAGTTGATGATCAATTCGCGCGGCAATACAGCCTGGGCTGCCGAAACACTCGACGCACTCCCCAGGCTCCGGATGATCAGCACGTGCAGCATTGGGGTCGATGCCGTCGATATAGCCGCTGCCGCAAGCAAAGGGATCGTTGTTTCCAATGTTCCCGGCAGAACTGCGCAGGTGGTCGCCGAACATGCGCTCGCCATGATCATGGCGGCGGCCCGACGGCTGCCATTCCTGACGTCGGAGCTGAAGGCGGGGGTCTGGAATAGCATGGATAATATCTATCTACGCGGCAGCACACTCGGCGTCATCGGCACCGGCGCCATCGGCGCCGAGACGCTCAAACTGGCACGCGCCATCGGCATGCAGGTCCAGGCATGGACTTTTCATCCCACAGCCGACCGCGCCGCTGAACTCGATATCAATTACGTCGAGCTCGACGCATTATTGGCGACCAGCGACGTCATCAGCCTGCACGTCAGGTTGACGGAGCAAAGCCGTCATTTGATCGCGGCGCGCGAATTGGCGTTGATGAAGCCGGGCAGCCTGCTGATCAATACCGCCCGCGGTCCCGTGGTCGATACCGACGCGCTGGTGGCGGCGCTTCAGAGCGGACACCTGGCCGGCGCGGCCGTTGACGTGTTCGACGAGGAGCCGATCTCCGCCGACCACCCGTTATTGCAATGCCCGCAGGTCGTCCTGACCCCGCACAGTGCGGATCAGAATCCGACCGGGCGCGACATGTTGAATTCCGGCGCGGTCGACAACGTCCTGGCGTTCCTGCACGGTTGCCCACAAAACGTCGTGAATTGAAGGTTGAACCACCGCGGAAGAATCGCTGGGGCGCCCGCTCGGCCCGGGCATGGCCCGAGATCAACGGGGTCAATCGTCTTCAATGATCCGCAGGGCCAAGGGAAAGTGATCGCTAAAACCGTTCACGTCGAAATCCCCTTTCGAAGGTCGACTGAAGCGGCGCGGCCCGCCGGCGGACGCCCCGTGGCGGATGGTGGCCTCAGGAAACCGCAGAATCTCCAAGGCGGGCGTCAATTTTCCATCAACCGTCACACGCTTGATCTTCAGCGGCGATTCGGAGTCGACGAGGCCTCGGTTGACAAGCATGTGATCCAACACGCCCGGCGTTCCGCCGAACACATGGGTCGGTACCCCCTTCCCCATCAGCGGCCACATCAGATTCCACAAGTAAGGGTTTCGCGACCGACGTGACTTCACTCGACGCTCGTCGCGCTGGCTCAATGCGTAATGCGTCAGGGACCGATTAAACGGTTCGTCGTTCATGTCTCCCATTACCAGGACCGGCGGTGGCACGGCACGTGTCAGCGAGGTGGCCAATCCGTCCGCGACCGCTTTTTCCGCAAAGAGTTCATGAATCCGCGCCATCCAGTACGACAGCGTCTCGCCTGCGAGGATTCGGTACGGTTCCGATTCCAGTTCACCACCCAGTTTGGACGGCCAGTGATTTCCGATGCAGATCAACAGGTTGCGGGCTGGTTTGGTATAGAAGTTGACCTGAAACAAGTCGCGCGTTGATGAACGTTTCAAAATGACGTGATGAAACATCTCGCTCGACTTCGTCTTGAAGCGACGATGGTCGTAGATAAACGCGACATCGATCCCCCGTTGATCCGACGTATCATAGTGGGCCACGCGATACCGCCGCCCCAAAGGGGCGAGCGCCGCGACCAACTGATTCAGCACCGCTTCATTTTCGACCTCGCAAACACCCAGGATGTCAGGCCCGGCCCCGCCGTTCATCTGCATGATGATCTTGGCGAGCTGTGCAATCTTCGCGTCCAAGGTGGTCTGATCCCACCCCTTCAACTCGGCCGCCAACTGCTTCTGCAACCACACGGGGCGATTCGGATCGTCCTCGACGGAGAACAAGTTCTCGACGTTCCACCAGGCGAGATAATACTCACGCATCCCGTCACCCTCCCTTACGACTTCGCGAGGCGATCAATCACCGGCCAGCACTCGCATCACGACTTGGGCCTCAAACGACTCACCCGGCGCAAGTATCCGTAGACCGCTGTCGATCCCGCGCGCCTGCAAGGCTGCCGCGTTGGGCACACACGTGTACGGCTCGATACAAATCGCCTCGCGGTGCGGGGGCACGTAAACGACGCACTCGCGAAACGACCTGTCAAATTCGAGCTGCAAGGTCAGTCCGCTCTCCGCATCCCGCACTCGTGCCCGGCAGAGACCGTCGTCGTCGAACTTCAGGCCGGCAAACACATCGTCATATTGCATCGAAGCAAATGGCCGGCCGGCCTGCAATTCGGACGCATCGGCGACGACGGTGCACTTTCCGCTCGGGTTCATCTCGACCAGTTCCCAGTGGCGCGAAACCGGCAATTGCACGTCGACACCGTGCGGACTCGTTCCCCCCAACGGAACCTTAAAGTAGGGGTGGGTCCCCAGGCCGCACGGCAGCGGCTTGTCGTCGGGATTGTCGATCCGCAACAGGCTGGTCAGTGTCGTCCCCTGTAATTCGTAACGCACAGTGATTTGAAAATCGGCGGGCCAGCATGCCAACAACTGCGGGTCGTCAACCGACGCTTGAAACTGGCCGACAACATAGTTCTCTGCCGCTTCGATCACGCGCCAGGGACGGTCAAGCACGAATCCATGGATGGCGTTTCCGCGACCGTCGTCGCCAGCCAACGGATATTCTCGCCCTTCCCACTTCAACGTCGTTCCCGCAATCCGACCGGGGAATGGAAACAATAGCGGAATGCCACTGCCGGAAGGACGTTCGCCGCCGCCATCAAACCCCTCGGCGGACCAGAGCAGGTCCACTTCGCTCCCTCGATGGGGGACTCGAAATTCGAAACAGTTAAATCCAAACCCCGCCAGAATGCGGGCAGTCGCCCCTGAGTTTGGATCATGCAACGCGATGCATTCGATCGACATCAATCAACCTCCTTGGTCTGCTGGTGGTCTTCCTAAATGGCCGAGCGAGATTTAGCAGCGCACACCCCGTCAGCGGGACAGGCACCTTTTTCGCCGACAGGCCGTTTTTCCGCAGTTGAATCTAA
>JAUIHJ010000053.1 GCA_030432015.1 bacterium | reverse complement strand
CTACCGAGAACTGCCTCTGTCGAATCTGTATGTGACCATGCTGCAGCGTCTCGGCGTGGAGACCGAGCGCTTCGCTGACAGCACGGGGACGCTGGCGGAGGTGTGATCGGCGTTGCGGAGCCGCGGGAGGTTGATTTGCCGCATCGCCCGGCACGGACTCTGGCCGGAAGGCGGCCGTGCTGATGCTGGTGGTCAAATCCGTTTGCGGCCTCGCACCGTAGGGCGACACCCGCTCTGCGAAGGAAATGTGCCGTCTTCAAGCCTTGCCGGACCCAATGTCGGTGTCGCCCGCTGCCGGAAATTTCGCTGTGTGGGCACTGCATGATGGAATGCCTGGGCCCCCGGTAACGGACCGTTTGCAGGACTCCAACAAACGCAGCGCAAAGGCATTCCCCTGACAGGACCGCTTGCCAGTGCGGTATAGTACCAGGCAAGGCCTTGGTGGCAGTCCTCGTGGCAAACGCATACAGAAAGATACAAAATGTCGGCAAAACCGCGAATGGTATTACTGACGGGAGCGACGGGATACGTCGGAGGTCGTCTGTTGCCGATGTTGGAAGAAGCAGGCTATTCCATTCGCTGCATGACGCGGCGGCCGGAGGCCCTTTCCGATGACGTTTGCCAGACGACCGAAGTTGTCAAAGGAGATGTGTTGGACGCGGAGTCGCTTGTCGAGGCGATGCAGGGCGTGGACACGGCCTTCTACTTTGTGCATTCGATGGGCTCGACATCGGATTTTGAAGCCGAAGACCGTCGAGCGGCGGAAAATTTTACAACTGCGGCGAAGCAGGCCGGCGTGCGGCGGATGATCTATCTGGGCGGACTCGGCAGTCGAGACAAAGAACTTTCAAAACATCTCCGCAGCCGTCAGGAAACTGGCGACGTGTTACGATCTTCCGGTGTGCAGGTGGTTGAACTGCGGGCATCGATTGTGATCGGCTCTGGGAGCTTATCCTTCGAAATGATTCGGGCTCTCGTTGAGCGACTGCCGGTGATGATTTGTCCCAAATGGGTTCGAGTTCTTGCGCAGCCAATTGCGATCGAAGATGTGCTGGCATACTTATTGGAGGCGATTGAACTGCCGGAGACGGACTCTAAGATCTACGAGATCGGCGGCCCGGATCAGGTCTCCTATGGACAAATCATGCAGGAGTATGCCAGGCAACGGGGGCTCAGGCGACTAATGATTCCCGTCCCGCTGCTCACGCCGTATTTGTCGAGTCTGTGGCTTGGTCTGGTGACGCCACTCTATGCCCGCATCGGCCGCAAGCTGGTTGAAAGCCTTAAGAATCCAACGCTGGTGTCGAGTAACTTGGCTGGCACGGCCTTCTCTGTCCAGCCGCGATCACTCACCGAGGCGATTGCGCGGGCGTTGGTAAACGAAGATCGAGAGTTCGCTGCAACACGTTGGTCCGACGCGTTGTCGGCGTCCGGGCGACCTCAGTCATGGGGCGGGGTGCGTTTCGGTTCGCGATTGGTCGATTCACGCACGGTGGACAGCCGCGCGGCGCCGGCGGCTTCCTTCGCCGCCATCCAGCGGATCGGCGGCAAGACCGGTTGGTACTACGGTAACTGGCTCTGGCGCCTCCGCGGCTTCCTGGATCTCCTGGTGGGGGGAGTGGGCGTGCGGCGTGGTCGGGGCGATCCCGTGAAGATTGGAGTCGGAGACGCACTCGACTTCTGGCGAGTGGAATCGTTCGAGCCGGGGCGTTTGCTGCGTTTGCGTGCCGAAATGAAAGTGCCAGGCCGGGCCTGGCTGGAGTTTGAAGTCACCGAGCGTGACGACGGGAGCCGTATTCGTCAAACTGCCATCTTCGATCCGGTCGGACTGCTGGGCCTCGCTTACTGGTATGCCCTCTACCCACTGCACCACTTCGTCTTCAGTGGAATGTTACGTAATGTGGCTCGCGCAGGTACGCGTTTTGACAATGGCGATCATGTCGAGAATGACCGGCACGCCAGGATGCACACAGCCGCGACCGACGATCAACCAGACGCCACGCACCCCGCCGCGACCGCTACCGAGACGGTGCCTGAGCAGCCGGCGCCTCCCACTTCTCCAAACGAATAAAGGGACTGTCGAGACCATCGGGACAACGCGTCCTGCCCGGCATGTCGTCGATCACGATGGTCAAGAACCGAATCGTGTAGTCCCATGCTGACGATCTTGTTCTCTTGCCTCGCAAGCCCAGAGGGTGAGGAGCCAACCTGATTGGATCAAGTTGCACGCGGTGGCGCGGTACTTGACTTGGAACTTACAATCTCGAGTCGCAGGTTCGACATGGACTTCCGGATGTATGCGGCAGGCCACGCCGCGCGGTCAGCCGGCGGTCTGGGTGCGATGACGCGACAGATTGCGGGCGGGCTTGTGACTCGTCGGTGCTAGGCGAGAATTTCTTGTATCACTTCGCCAGCAACATCGGTCAGTCGGTAACTGCGGCCGTTGTGGAGGTAGGTAAGTCGCTCGTGGTCCAGGCCAAGAAGGTGAAGAATGGTGGCGTGAAGATCGTTCACGCTGACTGGATTCTCAACGGCCTCGTAGCCGATCTCGTCCGTCTCGCCGTAGCTGGCGCCTCCCTTGATGCCCGCACCGGCCATCCACTGCATGAACCCTTTCGGATTGTGATCGCGTCCTTTGCCGTTTTGCGAGATCGGCATGCGGCCAAACTCGCCACCCCAGATCACAAGTGTCGAGTCGAGTAGTCCGCGTTGCTCCAAATCGGCCAGCAGACCGGCAACAGGAATGTCCGTGGCCGCACAATGGTGGGTGTGATTTTCTGCCAGATTGTCATGGGCGTCCCACTCGCCGTCACTGTAGACCTGCACAAACCGAACACCGCTTTCGACAAGTCTCCTGGCCATCAGGCACTTGGAGCCGAACGACTTGGATCTTGGTTTGTCGATGCCGTACAGCGCATGCATGGCCGGCGTTTCTTGTGAAAGATCCACGACTTCGGTCGCCTCTTGCTGCATCCGAAAGGCCAGCTCGAATGATTGCATGCGGTTTGCGAACTCCACGTCATCCTTATGGCGCCGCATGTGTTCATCGTTCAATTTGGCCATTAAGTCGAGCTGTGCACGTTGGTCGCGTCGAGTGATTTTCGGCTGCCGCTTGAGATTGAGAACCGGAGCGCCCTGGGATCGGAACAGCGTACCTTGAAAGGTCGACGGTAGGAAACCAGCACCCCAATTGTGCGGACCGCCCTTGGCTCCCTGGGTGTTACCCATCACGACGTAGCCGGGCAAATCCTGGTTTTCACTGCCTAGGCCGTAGGTTACCCAGGCTCCTGCGGTGGGAAAGCCCGGACGAGCCAGCCCACTGTTGATTTGGTAGATCGCTGGTACGTGATCGTTCGAATCGCTGTAGCACGATTTGATGAAGGCCATCTTGTCGACATGCTTGGCGACGTTGGTGTACCTGTCGCAAACCCACTGTCCACATTCGCCGTATTGTTTGAAAGAAAACGGCGACTTCATCAATGGGCCCGGGTTGCCAAAGAAAGCCTGGATGTCCGTGGTGTCGCCATCGCGTTTGTCGAGTTCAGGCTTGCGGTCGAACATGTCGACGGCACTCGGGGCGCCTTCCATAAATAGCCAGATGACCGACTTGACTTTGGCGTCAAAATGACCACGGCGCGGATGCAGTGAGGTCACCGGCTTGGCAGGAAGTTCGGACTGTGGTGAGGCGAGGAGTTTCTGCTCCGCCATGAGTCCGGCAAGGCCAATCATTCCTGCTCCGGCGCCAGCTCGGCAGAGCCACTCGCGACGACTCTGCGGGTTCGCGATGCGACCGCAGGGAAATAACTCTGAATTTCTAGTCATGTCAGGTAGCTCAATCAACGTAGATAAATTCATTTAGTCCGAACAGCGACTGACAAAAGTCGGTCAGCGCTTCGATGCGTGGACCCTGTTCCTCTCGCTCGGTTCGTACGTTCGTCTGGGATTCGATAAACCGGCGCGACGTTTCTAATTCTCTATTGGTCGGCAAACGCCCGAACGAGGTTTCAAAAGCCTTTTCAATGATCGGCTGGAGTTTGAGATCTTCCACCGCCGATTTGTCCGCTTTCCCCTGGACCAGCAGGTTCGCGAAGTCGCGAGCCACGGAACGAACCAAGCGATCGTTCAGAATCACCATGGCCTGGGGGGCCACGGTTGTGTTTTGCCTGCGAGCGCAACTGGTCATGAGGTCCGGGCGATCAAACGCCTGAAACATGGGATACGGAATGAGCCGCTTGTGGAACATATAGACGCTGCGCCGCCGATTGGCTGCGTCGTCCTTTGCGTCCTTCGGATAGCCCTCGCCTTTGATGTTTCTGGCGAGGTTGGCCTCGGGAGCGATGTAAGGTTTGAATCCTGGTCCGCCCGCCTCAAGGTTGAGCGTTTGGCTGACTGCCAGCATCGCGTCACGCATCGCTTCGACTTCGAGACGTTGCGGCGTCATTCTCGACAGCAAACTGTTGGCAGGGTCGATCTCCGAACTGCGTTCGTCCGCGGCACCTCGCGTACTGGCCTGCTGCCAAACTGCGCTGGTGAGGATCATGCGATGCAGCGATTTGATTTTCCAGCCGCCGTTAACAAATTCGTTTGTCAGGTATTCGAGTAACTGAGGATGCGACGGTGTATCGCCACGGACGCCAAAGTCGCTTGTCGTGCCGACGAGGCCTTTACCGAAATGATGGTCCCAGACACGGTTGACAAGGACTCGAGCCAAAAGTGCTCCGGCGCCCTGTTCGGTGTCTGTGATCCAGTCGGCGAGGGCGCGGCGCTGCAAGGTACTTTTCGCGACTCCCATCTTGCCGTAGGCTCTCTTGGCCTGCTGCCAGAAGTCGTCGGCCCCTGCACCGGATGACAGCATCGCGGGAAACCCGATGTCGACTTCGATTTCTCGATCGTAGAAATCGCTGCGGCGAAACAGCCAGGTCGTTCGGCGGTTGCTGTCAAAGTCTCGAAAGAAGAAACCGTCTTTGCCACTGGGAAGCTTGGCTGTCACGCGGTCACCGCTGTGAAAGACGCCCATCAATTGATAATACTCTTTCGCCGAAAACGCGTCGTATTTGTGGTCGTGACAGCGAGCACAGGCGACCGTAATTCCCAGGAGTCCCGATCCGAGCGTTGAAATCACGTCGTCCAGTTCGTTGTAACGATTCAGCAGACGTTCGCTCTCAAGGAACGAGTCGGGTAACTTGAAGCAAGTCCCCGCAGTCAGGAAGCCAGTTGCTGAAACGGCAGCGTCATTTTCCGGCTCGAATTCGTCACCGGCAATTTGCCATCGCACGAACTGGTCGTATGGCATGTTATCGTTGAAAGCCTGTATCACAAAGTCGCGATAGTGGTACGCGTACGGCCGGTCTGTATCGGCCTCCTGCCCATCGCTGTCAGCATAACGAGCCACGTCCAGCCAATGTCTCCCCCAACGCTCGCCATAACGGGGCGACTCCAGGAGTTGGTCCACAAGATTCTGAATGGCGGAGTCGGGATCTGCTGAATGAGCGCGGATGAACTGACGCGTTTGTTCTAGCGAAGGCGGCAATCCTATCAGGTCAAAATACAATCGCCGCACCAGTGTTCGTGCGTCGGCTGCCTGCGATGGTCGAAGCCCAGCTTCTTGAAGTCGTGCTAGAACGAATCGGTCGATTGCCCCCTTCGCCCATTGGTCATCGGACAGTCGCGGCGGCGCATCAATATTGCTGAGCCGTTGAAACGCCCAGTGCGTTTTTGCTCGATCCAGTTTCGGGTCAACGACATCTGCGCCATCCGGCCACTTCGCACCTTGATCGATCCAGGCACGGAGCAGGCTGATTTGTTGTTCGGTAAGTGGCTTATTTCCTTCCGGCGGCATCAAACGATTTTCGTCCATCCCGGAAATCAATTGAATGAGCAAACTTTTCTCGCTCTTGCCGGCGAGGATCGCCGCACCACCATCGCCCCCCCGGAGTGCGCTGGCTTTGATGCCCAGGTTCAGGTCGCCTTCTACCGTGGTTCCTGCATGGCACTCGTAACAATGCTCTCGCAAGATCGGCTGAATCTCGCGGAGGAATTCAACCGGCTTCGAACGTGTCGTTGGCAATCGTGCGCCGGGAGCAGGTTTGTCAGCAACTGTGTCTGTATTCTGTGCGAGAGCAATGCTGTTCAGCAATCCAAAGCAGATTGCCATGGCCGTCGCACGGCGAGCAAACGCAACAGTCAAGGGGATGGCGTTCATGCTTGTTCGTTGGGTGAGGTTGTTGGGTGAGGTTGTTGAGTGAGCGTTGTTGAGTGAGCGTTGTTGAGTGAGCGTTGTTGAGTGAGCGTTGTTGAGTGAGCGTTGCCAACTTCGCGGGTTCGCCAATTTTAGCATCGGGCATCGCATTTGTCCTCAGTCGAGCATTCTAAAGCGGGGCCAACGATTTATCTCGAGAGAGCATCGAGAGAGCACATCGAGAGAGCACATCGAGAGAGCACATGACGAGAGAGCAGGACGAGAGAGCAGGACGAGAGAGCAGACACCCTACATTGAACTGAAGTCTAGAGAAGACGAGAGAGCAGACACCCTACATTGAACTGACAAGAGCGCAGGACTAATTGACCGAGTGCAATTCGGCGACAATCCGGGACCGGCTCGTTTTTCGCCGCCCATTTGATTCAACTGCGGAAAAACGGCCTGTCGGCGAAAAAGGTGCCTGTCCCGCTGACGGGGAATGCGCTGCTGAATCGCGCTCGGCCATTTAGCCGAGTCTAGAGAGCAGACACCCTAATTTGAGCTGACTAGAGCGCAGGGCAAGACCTTAAGCAAGTAGGAAGAATCAGACACGCTACTTGCGCTTGCGCCATGCCAGGCATAAGTGAGAGTAATCTGAATGTGGTATCCTTGACGTGGAGATATAGGTGTGTATACATGTATGTGTGTTTTCCGTCAGGAGAGTCTCATGCCTGCTTGCCCGCGTTCGGATATTGTTTCTCTTGGTCAGGTCGGAGTCTATCATTGTTGGTCACGTTGTGTGCGACGGGCATTTCTTTGCGGGCAAGATCCGCTAACCAAGAAGGACTACGAGCATCGACGCACTTGGATCCGCGACATCGAGGAGACTCTGGCCGGTCTATTCGCCATTGAGGTTGGTTTTCATGCGGAAATGAGCAACCACATTCATCTCGTCTTACGCACTCGCCCCGACATCGTGGGGATTTGGTCCGACAGGGAGGTCGTGAGACGATGGCTCGTCATTTCGCACCTCACCAAGAGTCGCGATGGCCGGCCGCGGGAGTTTTCCCCGGCACGCATCGCGTTGGAGCTGGCGATTCCCAATCGGGTCGACAAGCTGCGGTCACGCCTCGCGGATCCATCGTACTTCATGGCTGCTCTTTGCGAGCATGTGAGCCGGCGCAGTAACCGCGAAGACAATTGCCGCGGAAGGTTCTGGGAAGATCGCTACAAATGCCGTGAACTGGCGGACGAAGCGGCCATACTGGTTTGTGGAATCTATGTCGATTTGAACCAGGTCAGGGCCGGTGAGGCGTTCACACCTGAGGCGTCGACACACACATCGGCCTTCGATCGAATTCTGTCGCGGAAACGCTCGCATTCATCCGACGCCCCGTCCGCGGCGGAGGCTCACCTGTCTGGTCAGCCAGCGGATGGGTGGTTGTGCGAGTTGACGCTTGAAGACTCACAGTCGCCCTTCGGCGGAGCAACTGAATGCGCGATCACCTCGCGTCGGGCGTCGGACAAAGGGTTGTTGCCAATTACACTTGACGATTACTTGCGACTGTTGGACGCCAGTGGTCGCATGTTGCGAACGGATAAGTCCGGGGTGATCCCGGCGGAACTCGCCCCCATTTTGCAGCGGCTGGGGATTCGTCCTTCCAACTGGTCCGAACTGGTCGAGAACTACCACGATTGGTTTGGTTTGATCGTGGGTTCATCCGGGATCATCGCGCGCCGCGCCGCTGACGCGGGGCGTTGTTGGTTTCGTGGTCAGGCTAAATGTGCACTGGCATTTGTTTAGCGCACGGGCGGGGTCTGCTGTAACTGCTGTCCGCCGATGATGCCAGGTCGCTCAATAGAGCCCAATCTCGCATCTGCAGGCCACAGTCCACGTTGCTGAGCGCTCACATTTGGGGAGCACTCCACGCTTTCCTGGCGACTGTCCCCGAATCTTTCCTGGCATGTCTCGCCATGCGTTAAGCTGCTTGCTGCATCGTAGCCTTGCCGAGTGACGAATCACCTAGCGTCCCGTTCCTCGCGAGTTTCAGCGTTTTTCCCAGAAATGTTGGGTGTCTGCATTGGGACATCTGCATTGGGACAATGGGATAGGAATGTTGGGTGTCTGCAATGGGATCTGCAATGGGAGGATCTGCAATGGGAATGGAATATGGGGGCAGCATTGGGCACTCGATTTCACCATGCTGTGCCGTCGTGGCACCCTTGGCGTTTGAATCCGCGACCTTGCGGGCGAACGCCACCGCAGGTCACAGAAAAAAATCCTTGACAACGATCGGTCTAGTGCCTACTGTACTAGAGAGCTAGTACGGAGGGCGCCGAGCATGTTTCTTCACATTGATCCGACCAATGGGTTGGCGATTTACGATCAGGTCGTACGGCAGATCAAGTTCGCCGTGGCGCGACGTGCCATTGTGCCGGGGAATCTGGTCCCGTCGGTGCGGGAACTGGCACGCGAGTTGGCGATCAACCCCAATACTGTGGCGCGGTCGTATCAGCAGCTGCAAACCGAGGGTGTGTTGGAAACGGTTCGCGGGATGGGTTTGGAAGTCGCAGCCGGCGCTTACAAAGTGTGTCGCGGTGAACGTACGGCACTGCTGCAAGAACGCATCGGTCGGGCGCTGCGGGAAGCGCATCAGAGTGGATTGACGGCGGACGAGCTTCGCCAACTTGTCGACAAACAACTCGCGCTTGTCCTGCGCGAAGGGAGGCCCTCATGACTGCCTTGATATCCGTGGACCGTCTGACCAAACGCTTCGGCCATCAACTCGCGTTGGACGAAGTATCGTTTACCGTCGAACCAGGAACGGTCTTTGCCTTGCTGGGGGAAAACGGCGCCGGCAAGACGACGGCCATCCGGGTGTTGCTGGGGTTGGCCGAACCGACCGCGGGATCCGCCCGCGTCTTCGGGCTCAGCTGCCAACCAAATTCACTCGAGATTCGTCGCCGTGTCGGGTATGTCCCGGAACGCCCGACGCTCTACGAATGGATGCGAGTGGACGAAATCGGTTGGTTCACCGCCGGGTTCTTTGCTGGTGGATTCCTGGAGCGATATCGCCTTCTCATTGATCAGTTCCGCGTTCCGCGAGACAAGAAGCTCACGTCGTTATCCAAGGGGATGTTGGCAAAGGTTGCGTTGGCCTTGGCGATGGGGCACAACCCGGACCTGCTAATTCTCGACGAACCGACGTCGGGGCTGGACGCGTTGGTTCGTCGCGAGTTTCTCGAGAGCATGGTGGACCGCGCTGCCGAAGGGAAAACCGTTTTCCTGTCCAGCCATCAGATTCATGAAGTGGAACGGGTCGCGGATGTCGTGGCCATCTTGCGGCAAGGGAAGCTGATTGTCGTCGATCGGCTCGAAAAGTTGAAGGCCGAAACGTCGGAGGTCACCATTACAATGGCCGACCCAAGCGCAGCGCCGCCGCAGATGACGGGCGAGTTGTTGCGTCTGCAACGGCGGTCGCGGCAATGGCAACTTGTCGTGCGACACGCCACGACGGACGCCTTGAATGCGTTGGCAGACAATGCCTCCATCAGTTCGCTCGACACACGCACCCCCAGCCTGGAAGAGATTTTTGTCGCCTATATGCAGGCGGAAGATCTTGGCCTTGGCGAACCGAATGCCGGGCAGGTTGGCAGGGAATCGCATCAGCAACAGCGGCAGATGGATTGATGTGTTGTCAGTATCGCAAGCAGCCGGAATTGCGTTGCCATCGGGCGGACGCACACCGTCTGGCGACCGCCGCTAACACGAAGTGCAGGCTTGAAACCGCACCAGGCACCGCTTGAACCACGCGAATTTGAACCTCGAGGTGAATCCCATGAACGGCTCGTTGATTGGGCGAATTGTCTGGAAGGAATATCGGCAACAGCGTTCCCTGCTCCTGTCGGTGATCGGCCTGTCGATGTTCGCGCAGATCACGGTCTTGTTCGTGTCGTTTGTTATCGGCGAGCAGGTTTCCGTGGACGGCCTGTACGTCATGGGCCCAGGGATGTCGATGCTCTATGCGCTGGGCTGCGGGGCGTTATTGTTCGCCGGAGAAGATGAAGCGGGGACGATCGCGTTCCTGCGATCGCATCCGGTTTCCAGTGGCGAAGTGTTCGTCGGCAAAGTCGGTTTTGCCGTCGCCAGCACGCTGCTCCTGTTGCCCACGTTGTGGCTAAGCACGTTGGCGATCAGTCGAGGAATGCTCCCAGAGCCGGAAAGCCATAGTTGGATCTGGTTGATCAGCGCCGTCGGTTCACTGGAACTCCTGGCCTGGAGTGTCTTGTGCTCGCTGCTGGTGAGCCGCGTGCTGTGGGCGACCCTCGTCGCCGGAAGCTCGGCAGCGACGTTCGCTTCCTATTGGCTGATCATCGCCGAAGATTCCCGGTTCATGGAACACGATTTGACGTTCGTCCGTTCAGCGTCGCTGCATGGGGCGCTGATGTTCGCAGTGATTCTGGCCGTGGTCTACGTGGGGCGCCGATGGCTTGATGAATCTCCGGTTATTGCGAGGATGGTGCAACGGGCGACGGCGGTCAAACCGCGTGTTCGTGGTGAGGCACACGCCGCGCCACCCACGCCGCTGGCTGCGTGTTGCCGGTTGCTCTGGCAGGGAAGGCGTCAATCAATCGTTGCCCGACGGCTGCTGTTGGCCGTCGCAATCTTGACGAGTGGCACTGCTCTGGTCAGTGCCACAGTCGCCAGCAACCGGACCGTTGCGGCCGACCGGCACCCGCTGCTGCTGCTGGTTCCAGTATTCGCGGCGCTGCTGGGAACGTGTGTCTTTGCGGGCGATCAGCGGCAGTTTGGGTTTCGATTTCTGTGCCAGCGGGGCGTCTCGCCGCGGATGATCTGGTTGACACGCCAGCTTTATTGGAGCGGGTGGCTGGCGGTTGCCGTGGCAATGTTGGTTCTTGTGAGCATGGCGCAGCCGAGTTTGATGTCGAATTGGCTTACCTATTCGACCGTCCAAGCGATTCTCTTTTACGCCGTTGGGCAGGCATGTTCGCTATTCGTCCGTAGTTCACTCTTGGCGATTGCGGCCACGGCGGCGGGTTGCATCGCGGCAGCCGCCTGGCACCTGCTGATGCGTTATGCGGGCATCTCGGTGGTCGCGACTGTGTTGCCTATTCCGCTTGTCTTACTGTTTGCCACCTGGCTGCGTGCGCCGGACTGGGTTACTGAAAATGCGACCTGGCGGGCCAGACTGCGGGCGATCGGCTCGATCGCGATCCCCTCCGTTGTACTGCTGATTTCCATCGCCACCTACCGTGCGACGGAGATTCCCAAGATTGCGTTGCCCTACGATCGCGTGTCGATCGAACGAGCGCCGACGGAAGCGGAGCGCCAGACGGCGGACCTGTATCGCATGGCGTTTCGGAGATTCCAGGCCGCTGCTCAGCCGCACGCCGAACTTTCGGACGCGGCTCGCGAGGAAGCCGTGCGTAACTTCCTGGCGGCAACGCGCAAGCCTGCTTGTCGGTTCTCGACGCATGGCGACACCAGGGGCGAGTCCCAGGCGAAACTGGGCTTGTTGTCGCGGGAAATCTCCGCGATCGCAGCCGGTATGGAAGACGAAGGGCAACTCGACGCGGCGCTCGAACTTTACTGGGCGCTGCTGCGGTTGGCCGAGCAGCTTTATGCGCAGCCGAGTCTCGTACATTACGTACAAGGATTCGAAATTGAGACGACGGTTCTGGAGCGGCTACCGCGCTGGGCCGCTCGTCCGGGCCAGTCGTCACAGCGTGTCTTAGAGGTCCAGCGCGAACTCGAGACACACCTCAGGCGCCTGCAGCCGAATTGGAGCCTCGCGATTGGAGGGGACTACGACCTCTATCGACGCATGATCGAATTGGACGAGCAAAGCGTCGGTCATCGTTATGGCCGGGATGCCGCAAAAATCAGATACCTGGCATGGTTGCTTGGTTGGGAGCAAACGCGCCTCGTGCGGCTGCTGGATATGATGGCAGCCGCCGAAATTGCGCGGACAAGTCGGCAATGGGAACTGCTGACCCATGGCGGTGAACTGTCGCGACCGAACATCGACAGGCGCGATGTTGAGATTGAAACCTGGCGCGCCACAACGCCCCTGATCAGCGATTTTGGACCGTCGCGACCAGCGGCCCTAATTCACGAGTTGGCGGACCATGAGTCGCGGCGGCGCGTGGCCAGGATCCAGTTGGCCTTAGTGGCCTGGCAGATCGACCATCACAAACTGCCAGAATCACTCGACGCGCTTGTCAATCATGGCCTCGCCGGTATTGTGTCGGATCCATTTAGCGGCTTGCCAGTTCGCTATGCGCCTGACGGCGGATATCGGCTCGATCAACAAACGAAAGTGTTCCAGCCGGGCGGTCCCTGCCTCTGGATCGCCGGATCGAAGCTGCAAATGGTTGACCCGAATCGCGAGCCATTTCATCTGAAGTTTTCCTATGCAAATCGAGTTCTGCAATCGGACAACGATCTTTGGCAGCACGGCGTCCGCTTTCCCATTCCGCTTGTGACTCCCGATGGCGGGCGGTGACGATTGGCCGGTCGAGACCTGCTGGGTGCGAGCGGTCTTTCAGACGCTGCGACGGCTCACGGCTTGTCAGTCGTACTTTTTCTTGCCGGCACCGGAATTTCGCTCACCATCCAAGCGACCAGGACCGCCATATAGAATTGGCCCGTGACGGACTGCATCCAGGCCAGTGTCTGGGCGATCGGAGTCCGCGGCTGGATATCGCCGTAGCCAAGGGTCGACATGGTGACGAAGCTGAAGTACACAAACTGCGAGAAATCTGCCACTTCTGTGGGGCGGTTGTCGACGACAACTGACGTCGACCGTCGGCTTTCCATTTGCAGGGCCTCTTGGTCCATATGGTCGAGCCCCCAATACATGACAGCCCAGGCCAGGCCCAGCAGGAGGTAAGCGCTGATGGCGCCGAAAATGGAGTGAATCGTCGCCAAGTGGCGCTGCATCACGGAGACGAGAATCATGACCGCCATCGCCACAAAAAAGGTGCCTTCCAGGATGCAGCTGAAGAGGAAGAAGACCGGTTGATCGATAAACAACGTCATCCAACTCACCGGTGCGGCAATGGATGCGACGAAGAGTCCCATGACGAGCAGCATCTTTCTTCGCTTCGTCGCCATGGCCGCCGTGATCAGAACACCAGTCAGGCCCAATCGCAGCAGGCTCGTCGCAAATGGGATGTGTTCGATCGTGGGCACGACGAGCAGAATGAAGACCAATGCGATGAGCAGGTAGACGAGTTGATTTCTCTGTTTCGCGTCGTCCAGATGCTGGTCGTTGTTGTGAGCTTCGCTGATTGCCATCTCGTACCCATTATTCTTTCAACGACCGGTCCCTGCCGCTCCAGGCCACGGTCGCCAATATGACCGATCCATTGCAGCAGGCTGTGGCTTGGCTGCGAGGCCGCCACGGAACGCTGCTATCCAGCGTGACCAACCAGCGCGATCAGCCAATGCGATCACCTCAGGTCGGGTTCACATTCGGTGGTGCGTTCGCTAGGATCACAGCTCGCTTATCCTGGTTTCTATTGGTACCACACAGGGGAATCGTTGTGTACCTACTTCCGTTGCGGAACCTGCCGTTGGCGTTGTTGATGGTGGTTTGGATTGCCGGCTGTTCGCCCCCCAATCAATATCAGGCTCCTCCACCTCCCGCGGTCACGGTTGCCAAGCCAGTGCGGCAAAGTGTGACCTTGTATCTGGAAGAGACGGGGGCGACCGAAGCGGTCGAATTGGTCGAAATCCGGGCTCGGGTCGCGGGTTACCTTGACGAGATTAAGTTTGAGGCGGGCCAACAGGTCAAGGCCGGCGACGTCTTATATGTGATTCAGCAGGGCGAGTATCAGGCGAAGTTAAAGTCCGCCCAGGCGGAGGTCGATTCCGCCCAAGCGGAAATCAATTCGCAGCAGGCGGCATTGAAGTTGGCTGGCATTGAGCTTGAGCGCCAAAAGAAACTTAAAATCGATAACGCCACGGCGCAATCCAAGGTCGATCAGGCCGAGGCGGATCTTCAAACGGCGGAAGCGGCCGTCGATTCAGCCAACGCCGCCCACAATTCAGCGAAAGCCGCCTTCGATCGAGCCGAACTCGACCTGCAGTACACCACCGTGACCAGTCCGATCGACGGACGCGTGGGGAGATCGCTCGTCAAGCTTGGTAACCTGGTGGGCGAAAACGATGCCACGCATCTCACCACGGTGGTCGCCTACGATCCAATTTATGTGAACTTCAACATCAGTGAGCGAGCCCTGTTACAGGTCATGCGAGGTAACGATCGCGACACGTCAGAGAAGGCTGACATTACCGAAACGAAAGCCTACATGCGACGCGCTGTAGACAAGGGTTTTCCTTTTGTGGGACACCTCGAGCATGCCGATTTGGGGGTCGATCAGAGCACCGGCACGTTCATGATTCGCGCCGTCTTTCCCAACCCCCAGCGGAGCATCCTGCCCGGGCTATTTGTCCGCGTTCGTATTCCAATGGGAACTGCCGAGCGGGCTGTCCTGATTCCCGAGCGATCGCTTGGCGCGGATCAGGCCGGACGCTTTGTGATGGTGGTGGGGGATGACAATGTCGTTGAACGGCGGAATGTCGAAGTCGGTTCGAAATACGAAGACATGGTGGTGGTGACCGAGGGCCTCAACGGTGACGAGTCGGTCGTCATCGACGGGATCCAACGCTCGCGACCGGGGGCCAAGGTTGCTCCCAAGGAGACGCAGCTTAGCAACGTCAAGGGCGACTTGGAAATCGTCGAAGAAGGGGGCCAATCCCCGAACGCAGACGAAACGGTCGTCCCCGCGCCTGCGGGTACAGAACCGGCTGCCGAAGCTGCGTCATCCAGCGGCACAGGTTCGGTCGTAGAGTCTCCGCTCCGCGGCCAAGCCGCGACGGAAGATAGCACGAAGGCCAACGAGTAGCGGCGGGAAGCATGTTGCTCCCCACAGCCCTTCCCCGACACGTCATGCGCGTTAGCGAATTTGAGTAATCCATGTCTCGATTCTTTATCAGTCGCCCAATCTTCGCCATGGTGATCTCGATCGTGATCGTGATTGCCGGCGCTGTTTCGTTGACCACGCTTCCCATTTCGAAGTTTCCCGAGATTACACCGCCCACGGTCCAAGTCACCGCCTTCTATCCTGGAGCCAATGCGCAGGTTGTCGCGGAAACCGTGGCGGCGTCAATCGAGCAGGAAGTGAATGGTGTCGAGGACATGATGTACATGTCGTCGGTGAGTGCCGACGACGGGTCGTACACGTTGACGGTTACGTTCGAAATTGGCGTCGACATGGACATGGCGACGGTGCTGGTTCAAAACCGCGTCGCGATCGCGACCCCGAAGCTGCCGGAGGACGTCCGTCGACAAGGCATCACGACCAAGAAACAGTCGACACAGATTGTGCAAATGGTCACCTTGACTTCCGATAATCCGCAGCATGACGCGCTCTATTTGAGTAACTACGCGACGATCAACGTCAAGGATGAATTGAGCCGCATCAAGGGGGTCGGGGCCGTGACGTTCATGGGGGCCGCCGACTACAGCATGCGAATCTGGCTGGATCCCAACAAACTGAAGGCGCGCAATCTGACAACGCAAGACGTTCTGAACGCCATCAGCGAACAAAACGTCCAGGTTGCCGCTGGTCGGATTGGTGAGGAGCCGGCGCCAGACGGCACAGCCTTTCAGTTGGTCATCAACACGCAAGGCCGCCTGCAGACCAACCAACAATTCGCGGACATCATCATCAAGACGGCGGAGGGGGGACGCATCATTCGAGTCGGGGATGTTGTCGTCGATGAAGTCATCGACCAATCCGGCAGGGTTGTGCAGTCTGGCGTGGAGCGTGGCGGCAAAGACTATAACCGCGGTTCGTACTACAACGGTCGCCCGTGCGCCACCATTTTCATCTATCAGTTGCCGGGTGCGAACGCCCTGGATCTGGCCGACGAGATTACGGCCAAAATGAACGAGCTGCGCGAAAAATTCCCCCAAGGTGTCGAGTTTCATATCCCCTTCGACACCACGCTGTTCGTGCGTGCATCCATCGCCGAAGTGTACTCGACCCTGTTTACCGCGGTCGTGCTGGTGGTGGTTGTGATCTACATCTTTTTGCAGGATTGGCGATCGACGATCATCCCCTGTGTTGCCATCCCGGTCGCCTTGATCGGCACATTCGCCTTTATGGGGGCCATGGCGTTTTCCATCAATACGCTGACCCTCTTCGGTATCGTGTTGGCGATTGGCATCGTCGTTGATGATGCGATCGTCGTCGTGGAGAATACAACCCGCCACCTTGATCTGGGCATGAACTCCAGGGAGGCCGCGGTTACGGCCATGGGGGAAATCACGGGCCCGGTTATCGCCACCACGCTGGTCCTGCTGGCAGTCTTCGTCCCGACCGCATTCATGGGAGGAATCACCGGCCAGCTATTTCGCCAGTTTTCTTTGACGATTTCCGCCGCCGTGCTGATCAGCACGATTAATGCCCTCACGTTGAGCCCCGCACTT
Organism: bacterium; assembly: GCA_030432015.1. Classification (GTDB taxonomy): domain Bacteria; phylum Planctomycetota; class Planctomycetia; order Pirellulales; family Pirellulaceae; genus ARS98. The sequence continues at coordinate 1,287 of JAUIHJ010000053.1, read as the reverse complement.
TGCGGCCTGTTGCTGCGGCCGTCAACGGAACGTTCCTTTTTCTTTTTTCGGTGGTTTAACAAGGGGTTTGACGTTACCACCGGCGTCTACAAGTCGATCATCTCAAAGATGGTTCGCCGTGTGGCCTTGGTCATGATGGTCGTGGCCGGTTTGGTCGCTGCGACGGGCTGGAGCTTCAGCCGCTTGCCCACGGGATTTCTGCCGGTTGAGGATCAGGGATACTGCTTCGTCAATGTGCAACTGCCCGATGCCGCGTCGCGACAGCGGACCAACGCGGTGATGGCGAAACTGGACGATGTTTTCAAGAACACGCCGGGTGTGGAAAACTGGCTGTCCATTTCGGGATACTCGCTGTTGAGCGGAAACAACGGTTCGAACCTTGGATTGGTTGCGGTTATTTACAAGCCGTGGGATCAGCGCACGACCGCTGAAGAGACGCAAGAGGCGATCGTGGCTCACTTGCGCGCGGAGTTCAACAAGATCGAAGAGGCGATTGTCTTTGCATTCATACCGCCGTCGATTGACGGCCTGGGCGCTTCCGGCGGCTTCCAAATGCAGGTTCAAGATCGCCAAGGTATTGGCTTGGCCGAATTGCAGGCGATAACGGACGAGATGCTGGTGGACGGCGAAGCGCAAAGCGGACTGACCGCCATGAATACGACGTTTCGCGCAAACGTCCCGCAGCTCTTCGTCGATATCGATCGAACCAAGGTCAAGACGCTCGACATTCCCCTCAATGCCGTCTTCAGTACGCTGCAGGCGTACCTGGGCTCGGCCTATGTGAATGATTTCAACGAGTTCGGTCGGACCTGGCAGGTGCGGGTCCAGGCGGCGCAGCAATTTCGCGTGGAGCCGGGTGACATCACCAAGCTTGACGTCCGCACAAATTCAGGCCAAATGGTGCCGATGGGAGCGTTCGTCGAGGTGCGAGAGGCCTTTGGTCCGCAAGTGATCCAACGGTTCAACCTCTACCCCAGCGCCCAGATCAACGGCACGCCCGCGCCCGGCTACAGTTCCGGTCAGGCACTCGCCCTGATGGAAGAGATGGCACGTGAGAAGCTGCCCGGATCGATGGGCTTCCAATGGACGGGCATGTCGTATCAGGAGGATCAGCTCGCCAATTCGTCGAGGCCGCAGGACAGGCCGGCGTTCATTCTTTCCTTGTCTGTGATCTTTGTCTTTCTGGTCCTCGCCGCGCAGTACGAGAGCTGGACAAGTCCGGCTGCGGTCATCTCGGTGGTTCCGTTGTCCGCGATCGGGGTGATCGCGGCGGTCGCGATTGCGCGG
>JAUIHJ010000811.1 GCA_030432015.1 bacterium | reverse complement strand
ACCAGCCAGGGCCCTGCCGGCCTGACGCGTCCCGACGGAATCACACCCGCGCGGCAGTCACGGCGCGAACAGTTCTTATCGATCTTGCGCAACAACGTTGAACCGACCGACGATCGCCAGCTACTGGATTACGACGCGGCAATCCAACAGAGCCTCGCCCTCAGCGGCCCCAAATTCAATCGCGCCTTTCAATTGGAAAAGGAACCGGCCGACCTGCGGAGACGATACGGCGGCGAGTTCGGCCAACGCTGTCTCTTGAGCCGCCGGTTGGTCGAGCGCGGGGTGCGGTTTATCGAGGTCTCGCACAATCTGAATTTCCTCAACGGCGCCGGGTGGGATGTTCATTACGAGGGCATTCTGCAGCAGCATAAGCTGATTCAGGAATTGGACACCGCCGTTGCAACCCTGATCCTCGACCTGGAAGCAAAACGCCTGCTCGACAAGACCTTGATCGTCATCACCACGGAATTCGGACGCCCGCCTGAATTCGACAGCGCTGGAGGTCGCGGCCATCAGGGCACGGCCTTCACGTGTGTTCTTGCCGGAGGTGGCCTGTCGCATTGCGGAGCGTGGGGTGAAACGGATGAACTCTCCAAGAAGATCGTCGCCAACCCGGTCAGTGTGCCCGATTTCTTCGCCACCGTTTGCGCCTCAGTTGGCGTTGACTACGGCAAATATCTCTACAACGGCGACCGGCCTGTGCCGATCACCGACCGAGGGACTCCCATCGGCAGCCTGTTCTCGTGAGCCATGGCTCGTCAAGAGTTTTTTCCCACAAGGTTCTTCAATTCTCGCGATCGACGCGTGACCGACGCGGCGACGACATACCTGCGGCAACGCGGTTGAAGCTGCGTTGATTTGACGTGAGGCGCGAGTTGGAAGTTGACAACAACACGAAGAATACAGGTCGGCCCCTGGCGGTCTCCACCGTCACCGCGCATCCCGCCTCGTAGTGGGTTGCCACGGCACGGCACCTCCGCGCTGGATCTGCACCCGCAGCGCTGCGGACATCTCGTTGAACCGCTTTGGCTCCGTGGTCGCGAGGTCCTTTTCCTCCCGCGGGTCGCTGGCCAGGTTATAAAGTTCCAGCGGCGCAAAGGGGCTGTTTTGCAGCAGTTTCCACGAACCACGGCGCATCGCGTTGATCGTCAAGCCTCCGTACCGTGTGCCGCCTTCGCGGCGATGGAAAAACAGATCGCGCTCCGGTTGCGCGCCTTCCTGGCCGAGCAACAGCGGAAGAATCGAGCGGCCGTCGATAGGATGCTCGAATTCAGCACGCACTGCCGCACAGATCGTGGGGAACAGATCCATCGTCAGGGCAATGGTGTCGTTGCGCGTGCCGGCGGTAATGTGGCCCGGCCAGACGGCACCGAACGGGACCTTCAGACCACCCTCATACATACTTTGCTTACCATCACGAAGCGGACCATTGTTGGCTCCCACGTTTGATTGACCGCCGTTATCGGACGTGAAGATGACGATTGTGTTGCTTGCCAGGCCGGTCTCGCCGAGCGTTTCCATAATCTGGCCGATGCCAGCGTCCAGGTGTTCGATCAAGGCGACCAGGGCGGCCCGTTGCGGCGGCATATTGGGCGCGCGCCGCGTAACTTTCTCCAGCCAATCGGCCGGTGGCTGAATCGGCGTGTGGGGGGCGTTGTACGCGAGGTAAAGAAAGAACGGTTTCGCGGCATCGCGTTGCGCACGGAGGTAATCGCATGACCATTCGGTAAACAGGTCGGTCGCATGGCCCGTCGGATCGATTTCAGCGTCGCCCCGACGCATGTAGTTGATGCCATGACGACGATGGTTGTAGTAGTCGTCCATCATGTCGCCGAGGTAGCCGTGAAACAGGTCGAAACCTCGATCCTGGGGACGGTTCGGTGCGGCCAGGCCCAGGTGCCATTTACCCACGATCGCCGTCTGATAGCCGGCTCGCCCCAAAACCTCCGGCAACAAGACAGCATCCGGAGCCAACTCGCCCCAACTGTTTTCCGGATGGGTACGAATCACGCCGGGCACTCCAACCAGTTCGGGATAACGGCCGGTCAGCAGCGATGCCCGCGTCGGCGAACAGACTGGACAATTCGCATAGAAATTGTCGAAACGCATTCCGGACGCGATCAGTCGGTCAATATGCGGCGAACGTAAATCGTCCGCGCCGTAGCTGCTGAGGTCTCCGTAGCCCAAGTCGTCAACCAGGATACAAATGACGTTAGGCGGTTCCGCGGCGTCCAACGTCGCGCCGGCAACGGCAAGCGTCGCGGCGAGCAGCCCGCAAGCAATGCAGGCATGGAGCGAATTCCGCAGCCACGACCGACCGTAGCTGACAGACCAGGAAGGAGCGTGTCGAGTCATCGTGAATTTCTCCGGTTGCGAGCAATCGTCCGAGCCCACATCCTAATTGGCGAGCCTTCGAAATCCATGCCGGCACCCCAGAAACCCGTCGTTCGCGTTGCGAATCTACGCAAATCCAAACCCTGACTTAGGTTATTCGTTGACGCTACGTGCCGCGATTACTACGATAAAGAGGTGCGGCTGGATTCTGCATTGTCACATTTGTCTCGGCAAACATTCGTTATGCCGTCTGGATCCACGCCAATTTCAGGGATAGATCGGTGTCTGACCAAGATCCGTCGAAGACGACGCAACATCATCCGTCGGGAGACCATGCCCGGCCTGGATCGTCGGTTTCCCGCCGTCCGGTTCCGCCCAGCGACGATCGGACCGTGATCTCCAAGCGGCGTCCCCTGCCTCCACCGGAGCTGATGCGGCCCGTGAAGCCAAATGAAATCGGGGCCTCGCTGGCGGGTGAACAACTTGCCCATTTTCAGCTCGAAGAATTCATCGGTGGCGGCGGCATGGGAGCCGTGTTTCGCGCCGTGGACAACACGCTTGGCCGCACGGTCGCGGTCAAGGTTGTCTCCAACGAGAGCACGGATGAGGAGACCCTGAGACGCTTTCGCAACGAAGCCCAGAGTGCCGCGCGGCTTGATCATCCCAATATCGCCCGCGTCTACTACGTCGGCGAAGATCAGGGTTGGAATTACATCGTCTTTGAGTACATCGAAGGTGTTAACATCCGCGATCTCGTCGAGCATAAAGGGCCCTTGCTGCTGGAGGAGACGATCAGCTACACCTTGCAGGTTGCCGAAGCCTTGGATCACGCGTCCGAAAGAGACGTGGTCCATCGCGATATCAAGCCTTCGAATGTGCTGGTGATGCCGGATGGCCGCGTCAAGCTGGTCGACATGGGCTTGGCCCGCCTGCATCATGTCGACTCGCCGGC
>JAUIHJ010000810.1 GCA_030432015.1 bacterium | reverse complement strand
CACCAGGCAGGAACCACAAACGGTTTCCCTTCCTTGCCGCATCGCGGGGCGATTCGACACGCGAGATGACATTGACTGGTTTCGCTTTGAAGGACAGCAAGACCAGGTCGTCTACGTCGAAGCGTTTGGAGAGCGTCTGGGGCAATGGATGGACCTCGACGCAGCGATTTTCGACTCGGCGGGCAAATTGCTGGCAACGGCGCCGGATGTGGTCGCTCCCCAAGGAATTCCCACCGGCGGACAGTTCGGAGCACTGCCACTCGCCTCATTGGACCCGGCACTGGAAGTAAAACTTCCGGCTGCCGGCGAATATCGAGTGTGCTTGCGCGACCTGTATGGTGGTAGCGTCTTCGGACCCCGCCGACGCTACCAGTTAGTCGTTACGGCGCGGGAGCCGGGCTTTTTCGCCGTCGCGATGCCTGCCAACGGTAAGCGGAGCCAGGGTATGTTCGTGAAGCGCGGCGACAAGGCGGCGCTGTCGGTGCTCGTTGTACGGGCTCGTGGTTTCGACGCAGCGGTGGAGATCCGCGCCGCGAAGGCGCCGCAAGGCATCATGATCGCTCGCGGCAGGGTCGACGCCAAACAAGTCACGACGCCGATCGAGATTGCGGTCGCCCCAGATGCCTCGCCCGGCTTCTACACGCTGCAACTCGTCGCGGAAGCTGATGTTGACTCCGCGAGCCAGGCACAACCAGTTGTCAATACGATGCAAATTCACACTGGGGCAATACGCCGCATCGACGAGTTCGTCGTGTACATTAGCGAATGAGAACCACGCCTTAGTTTGACCGAATAGCGATCCGAAGATTGATTTTCCCGACGTCGGCCGAAGATCGACTGTCGTAAACACGCTCGCCAGGGAGTGGTTCTCTGTCGTTTATTCATTTCAACAATGGACGAATCGGGCATCCAATTCTCGAACGGACCTTCGCCATGATCGCAACGTGTCTGGTTTCGATGCAGCTCGTCTGCTGGGTTTCCGTGAGTCCGGCCGCACCGCCCCACGCAAATCAACAGCTCGACTTCACAACCGACATCGCGCCGATTCTGACAAAGCTGGGTTGCAATGGCGGTGGCTGTCACGGCAAGTCAACGGGAAGGGGCGGATTCAAGCTTTCGCTATTTGGGTTCCGGCCGGACGAGGACTTTGATGCCATTAGTCGTGGATCACGCGGACGGCGCGTCTTTCCTGCCTCCCCAGACGAGTCGCTATTGCTAAAGAAGGCGACAATGGCGGTACCGCACGGCGGTGGCCGTCGGCTGGCGACCACCGATCCCGAATACGCCGTGCTGCGTGCCTGGATCGTTGCGAATATGCCGTGGCGCGAGGACGCGCCGCGGATCGCGCACTTCCGCTTAGCTCCGGCCACGGCCCAATTGCATCATGCGGAAGACCTTCAACTCCAGGCGACGGCAGTCTACTCCGATGGCAGTCAACGGGACGTGACCCGGCTGGTCCGGTTCACCAGCGGTGATCCATCGATCGCGACCGTCGATGCAATGGGACGTCTGGTCTCCCAAAGCCGCACAGGTGAAACCGCCGTGGTAGGCCTCTTCCAAGGTCATGCCGCCGTCAGTCGCATCATCGTTCCGACGGTCAACCCGCCTGCCACGGTCAGCCAACGATTGGCGGCGTTTCCGCAACGTAATTTCATCGACCAGCATGTAGCCGCCAAGCTCAGGCAACTGCGTGTTCCGCCGGCCGGCATCGCCAACGACGGGGCGTTCCTCCGCCGCAGCACGTTGCAGATCGCCGGAAGACTGCCGACCTTAAGCGAAACACGCGCGTTCCTGGGCGATCAGACGCTCGACAAACGCGAGCACCTGATCGAACGGCTGCTGGACAGTGAAGATTTTGCAGATCATTTTGCGCAGAAATGGTCAGACTTGCTGCGCAACAAGCGGCGTGGTCAAGCCGCCAGAATTCCGGGCACGATCGCCTTCCATCGCTGGATTCGCAATGCGTTCGCCACCAATATGCCATACGACCAGTTTGCTCGCGAGGTAATCTGCGCGACAGGCAATGTCACGGTCAATCCTCCGGCCCAGTGGTATGCCGAGGTGCGGTATCTGGATCGTTACGTCGACGATACGGCCCAGGTATTTCTGGGTGTCCGCATTGGATGTGCGCGCTGTCACCACCACCCGTTCGAGAAATTCAGCCAGGACGACTACTATGGGCTGGCCGCTTTTTTTGGTCGCGTCGACCGTAAGGGTGGAGCCGGCGTCGCGGAACGCCGCGCCAATGAGACCGTTTACGTGAAAGCCACCGGCGAAGTCAAGAATCCCGCCACCGGTGCTGTCGTACTCCCGCGCGGGCTCGACGCACACCCCCTGACCATCGCGCCCTACGAAGATCCGCGACAGGCGTTGGTGGACTGGATGCGTGCGCCTGATAATCCTTATTTTGCCCGCGCGTTGGTGAATCGCATTTGGGCCCACTTCATGGGCCGCGGACTGGTCGACCCGTTGGACGATCTGCGCGTCACCAATCCCGCCACCATTGAACCATTGCTGGACGAATTAGCACATGAGTTCATCGAACATGCGTTCGATGTCAAGCATGTGGTTCGCTTGATCTGTAACAGTGCGACCTATCAAATGAGCTCGCAGGCCGACGCGGACAATTTGACTGAAACCAAGAATCACGCCTACTTCTATCCACAGCGAATGAGCGCCGAAGTGCTTCTTGACGCATTGGATCATATTTCCGGTGTCCCCACGCGATACGGTGGATTGCCGGCCTCAACGCGCGCCATCCAGCTACCCGATGAAGATTACTCGAATGAATTCCTCCGCCTGTTTGGTCGCCCGAAACGCGAGAGTGCGTGCGAGTGCGAGCGCAGTGCCGAGCCGAATCTCTCCCAATCTCTGTTCGTGATGAACAATCGCTTCATCGCGGGCAAGACGACCTCGAATTCGGGTTACGCCGCCGCCCTGGCCAACGATGACCGAGCTGACGGTGAGAAACTGAATGAGTTGTTTCTGACCGCATTTTGTCGCCCGGCTGACGCACGCGAGCTTGCCGACGGGCTCGCCTACCTGCAATCCGAAACAGACCCGAAGACGGCGTACGGTAACCTTCTCTGGGCACTGATGAATACCAAAGAGTTCATGTACATTCACTGAGCAAATCATGATGCAATCTCCTCAACCTCGGCCCCCCTGCCCTGGCCCTTTGGATCGACGCACGTTTCTCACCGTAGGTGGGTTAGGCATGGGCGCGCTGACCAGCGGGATGTGCCCGAATCTTTCCGGCCTGCTAGCCAATGAACCACACCTGGATCGGGTCGATCCGGAC